>JBBRVM010000226.1:0-6328 GCA_038246865.1 Burkholderiales bacterium | reverse complement strand
TGCCAAGCCCGGAGCAGCGCAGGTCGCGGCAGGTGCATTTCAGCTGGATTCTGCCGAACGCGGGTTGTGGGTTTACCGTGAGTTGCCCGCCCGGACATTGTGGGATCAGATCATGCACTCCACGTATGACCATGCCGAGCCCGGTGTGCTTTTTCTGGATCGCATCAACCGCGACAACAATTTGTCGTACTGCGAGACGATCAGTACCACCAATCCCTGCGCGGAGCAGCCGTTGCCGCCGTACGGCTGCTGCTGCCTCGGTTCGATCAATCTCGCCTGCTTCGTCACGCAGCCGTTTACTGAGCGGGCGAGTTTTGACGAAACGGGCTTTGCGCAGTTAGTGCGCGTCGCTGTTCGCATGCTCGACAACGTATTGGATGTCACGGTCTGGCCGCTACCACAACAAAAGCAGGAGGCCGACAACAAACGGCGTGTGGGATTGGGATTTACCGCATTGGGTGACGCGCTGGTGATGCTTAACCTGCGCTACGACACCGAGTCCGCGCGCGAGATGGCCCGGCGTATCTCCGAGCTGATGCGGGATACCGCCTACGCCGCCTCGGCCGAACTTGCGAAAGAACGCGGGGCATTCCCGTTATTCAATGCCGATCTTTACTTGAGTGCGCCGACCTTCGCGTCCCGGCTTCCCGCCGACATCAAGGCCATCATTCGAAAGACGGGTATTCGCAACTCTCACCTGTTGTCGATTGCGCCGACGGGCACTATCAGCCTCGCGTTTGCTGACAATGCCAGCAACGGTATCGAGCCGCCCTTTAGCTGGAGCTATCTGCGCAAGAAACGCATGCCGGACGGTGGCACAAAGGAATATTCGGTGGAGGATCACGCGTGGCGGCTGTTCCATCATTTGCGTGGTGAGGCTCGCAAGAGCGAACCACTACCGCACGCATTTGTGACGGCGCTGGAAATGAGCGCGCATTCGCATGCCGCGATGGTGGCCGCCGTGGCACCCTACATCGACACCGCCATCTCGAAGACGGTCAACGTGCCCGCAGACTACCCGTATCCGGAGTTTCAGGATCTCTATCTCGACGCCTGGAGATCGGGCCTGAAGGGACTGGCAACATACCGGCCCAATGCCGTGCTGGGCTCAGTCCTAAGCACTCATGAGCCCGCGAAGGTCATGGAAAGCCTTGCGACAGGCGGCGTCAATCAGCGACTTGCGCTTAAACGTCTGCCAGCCCCCGTGCTTGCATCACTGCGCTGGCCCGGACGCCCTGAGTTACCCGGTGGCAATCAGTCCTGGACCTACATGATTCACCATCCGTTTGGCGATTTCGCGCTGTTCGTCGGCGAACTTGCCAGTGAGGAATCTGGCAAATCACGTCCGTTTGAAGTGTGGGTGAACGGTGCCGAGCAACCGCGTGGACTGGGCGCGCTAGCCAAAACACTGTCGATGGATATGCGCGCTAACGATGCTGCGTGGCTGCAACTCAAACTGGAAACGCTTGCGACTGTGGCCGAAGAGCGTGCGTTCGAAATGCCGTTTCCGCCGCACGGTCAGATGCGTATGTTCCCCGGCGTTGTCGCAGCGACCGCTGCGGTGATTCGCTGGCGCTGCGACATGCTCAATGCGCTGCCAGGCAAAGCGCAAGATGCACCGACTCCGGTGATGGACGCCTTGTTCAGTCGTGACGAACCAGAAACCGGTGCCTCTGGCACGTTGGCCTGGACGGTGGATATCGACAACCCGGTGGCGGGTGAACGCTTCTCGCTGACATTGAAGGAGGTCACACTGCCCGATGGTGAAGGCGGCGTGACGACACGGCCCTGTGCGCTCGGTCTATCCGGCAACTACCCGCGGGCGCTCGACGGTGTGGCGCGACTTCTGTCGCTCGACATGCGCGTGATCGATCCCGCATGGATCGGCATGAAGCTGCGCAAACTACTCAACTATGCCGAGCCATTGGGGCAGTTTATGGCCTTTGTGCCTGGCCTGCCGCACGGCGAGCGTCGGCAGCAAATGTGGCCTTCTACAGTGGCCTATATGGCACGCCTCATCATTCATCGTTACGCGATGCTGGGGATTCTTGACGAAACGGGACTACCAGTTCATGACATGGGCGTGCTCGACGCGCCGGATGCCGCAGGTGCTGTACACACCATGCCGGGCAAGCGCTGTCCTGAGTGCGGCAATCCAACGATGATTCATCGTGATGGCTGCGATTTTTGTACGGCGTGTGGCTACGTGGGGCAGTGCGGATGACTCTCGCCATTCGAGGCAATCTGTCGCGTTCGTGTTCGGATGCCGAAAGAGCAATATGAAGTTTGAAATCGCGATAATCGGTGGTGGCCCTGCGGGATTGTGCTTCGCCAGCGCACTCGCAAAAACTGAGCTCAGCGTATTGGTGGTCGAATCCCAGACTCACGACGCCATTGCTGATCCCGCTTTTGACGGGCGCGAAATTGCGCTGACCCACCGATCCAAAACCATCATGGGAAAGCTCGGTCTCTGGCAACTGATTGCAGCGGAAGCGATTTCGCCGTTACGTGACGCGAAAGTGCTGAATGGCGTGGCCTTGCAGGGAATGACCATCGAGCGCAGCCACGGAAAAATGGCCGAGCTCGGCTATTTGGTCTCCAACCACATCATCCGCAAGGCCGCGTTCGACGTTGTTAAAACGCTGCCCAATGTCACGTTGCGCACGGGCGTCAAAGTGACTGCGCTAAATACCGGCGCCGCTGGCGGAAACATCACGCTGAGTGACGGTTCGTCGATTCAATGCTCGTTAATGGTGGCGTCCGATAGCAGGTATTCCATGGCTCGCAGGGCGATGGGCATTGCCGCGAAAATGCATGACTATGGCAAGCAGATGATGGTCTGCGTGATGGAACACGATGAGCCGCACAATAACGTCGCCTGGGAGTGGTTTGACTACGGCCAGACGCTGGCGCTGTTGCCGATGAACGGTGACCGCTCGTCCATCGTGGTCACGCTTCCGGAGAACGATATTCAGCGTCTCCTCGCAATGGATACCGCGTTGTTCAACGCCGAATTGGCGCAGCGGTTCGGACACCGCATGGGACGGATGCGGCTCGTGAGCACGCGGCACGCTTATCCGTTGGTCGCGGTCTACGCCAACCGATTCGTTGCGCAGCGGTTTGCGTTGATTGGCGACGCGGCGGTTGGAATGCATCCGGTCACCGCGCATGGCTTCAACCTGGGTTTGCGCAGCGCTGATGCGTTGGCACGCGGCATCGCGACGCAAGTAGTTCGCCACGCCGACATCGCGGACGTCGGCATGCTCGCCGCCTATGAGCGTGCCCACAAGCGAGCGACATTGCCGTTGTTCGTCGCAACGCACGCCCTCGCCAAACTCTACACCGATGACTCGAGTCCCGCGCGCCGCGTTCGCGACTTCTGCCTTGCCGTTGGGCAACGTCTGCCGCCATTCAAGCGACTCGTCGCGGCAAGCCTGACAGGTGCCCGATGAGCGTTACCCCAGCGGCACTGGAGCGACGACAAACGCTGGGCGAAGAAATCGCCAACAGTATCAGTCACGGGGCAGGTCTGGTCGGCGCGATGATCGCGGCTCCCGTCGTTGTGCTCGCTGCGGTGGCCAAAGGAAGCAGTGCAGGCATCGTCGCGGCGAGCGTCTTCGCTACGGCACTGATGCTGCTCTACGCCAGTTCCACGCTTTTTCACGCGCTGCCTCGAGGTCGCGCGAAGCGCGTGTTTCAGCGACTGGATCACTGCGCCATCTACCTGCTCATCGCGGGAACCTACACCCCCTTCACGCTGGGCGTGCTGCGTGGGGCGTGGGGCTACACATTATTCGGGCTGGTCTGGAGCATTGCTGCGGTCGGCATTGTGCTCAAGGCTGTCGGCGGTGCCCGCTACGGCGCATTTTCTACGTGGGCTTACCTCGGCATGGGCTGGATAGTCGTGATCGCATTCGAGCGGGTCTGGACGTTGGTGCCTGCCTGGGGCGTGTTTTGGCTCGTTGCTGGCGGCCTTGCCTACACCGTTGGAGCCGCATTTTTCGCGTTAGAACGAGTGCGCTATTTTCACTTTGTATGGCACTTCTTCGTGCTGGCCGGGAGCGCATGCCACGTGATCGCGGTGGTCGGATACGCTGCGTAGGAGATCGCGGCGGCCCCAGTAAGGCAACCGCACCGCTTAACCCATGAAATCCCCATTTACGATCGGCAGCGCGATTCCCGGCTTCAATACGCCCGGCGCTGGTCTTGATGAGCCCTTTGCAATGCTCAACGCCTGCCACGAGCGCGTGGAGCGCACGTTGCGCCTGCTCGGTCGAATCGTTCCGTATGTGGCCAAGCATGGCATCGATGCGAAAGCCCAAAGCGCAGCCGTCGACGTGTTGCGCTATTTCGATATCGCAGCGCCTTTGCATCACGGCGACGAAGAACTGCATGTCTTTCCGTTGCTGTTACAACAAAACGACGCGGTAACGACCGGGCTGGTTGAACAGATGCTGGTCGACCATGAACAGATGAGCTCGCACTGGGCCGCGTTACGACCAACACTCGTTGAACTATCCGCGGACAGCACGACCGGGGGCGTCGCTTGCATCGTGACAGAAAAGTTTGAGCAGCAAATCGCTGCGTTCATGGCGCTGTACGCTGCACATCTCGAAACCGAGTCGGGGGTTTTGTTTCCGGCAGCGGCGCGGCTCAAGACCGACGATACGCTACGGCAAATGAGCGACGACATGCGGCGCAGACGCACGACGCCTTGATCGGTCGCGGCATCCAGCGAATACGAAAGCAGTCGGCGGTTTGGAGGTGACGCTTCTACTTGCGCAGGACGATGGTCACCAGCACCGACGCATCTTCAAGTCCCAGCAGACTGTGTTCAACGCCGCCCGACAGATAAAGCATTTGTCCCGCACCAAGCACCGTAGTGCCGCCAACGTATGCAAATTCAATTTTGCCTTCCAGACACTGAACGGTGATCTCGCCGACAACCTTATGCGCAGGCATTGACTTGCCCGCTGGCAGCACCAGGCGCATCACTTCGATTTCACTGGTCTTGAAGAGTGCGGTATTCCTGGCGGTGGCGAAGCCCCCACCAAATGCGCAAATATCGATGAGCTGACCGGAATGTGCGTGGGGAATAGCCATCCCCAAGTATGCGCTGTTTCCGCGTCGGCGTCATCTCCACGGAATGCTTGATTCGTATCAATGCAAGTCCCCGCCAACCCGGTAACGTTGGTCTATCTATCTAACCGACAACGGACGCAACAATGCAGACCAACCATGCGCTTGTGTGGATCGACCATCGCAGTGCTCAGGTGATTCACTTTGACCGCGAAAACGACGAAGCCACGACCGTCACTTCAAAGCACGGCAACGAGCATTTGCATCACAAAGCGGACGCGGTCGGCGATGGCAACAGCAAATCGCATCCCGATTACTTTATTGACGTCATGTCAGCCATCGGCGAGAGTGCGGAAATCCTGCTGGTCGGGCCAGCCGACGCGAAGACGGAGTTCCGCAAGTACGCCGAGAGTCACCGCCCGGAACTGGCAAAACGCATCGTCAAAGTAGAACCAATGGATCGCGCCTCAACGGGTGAACTGGTTGACTATGCGCGGCACTTTTTTGCGATGCCAAAAGCCCGGCTTGGGCCGCATCACCACGCGTAGATAATGACAAAAGCGGCCTGAACGTTGGTTCGCCGCAGCGCGTTGATTACCGATACCAAGGGAGCCTCACTGTGCGAGACGCTATGAAAATCACCTTCGCCGGGGCCGCCGACACGGTCACCGGGTCGCGCCATTTCGTTGAAACCGGTGACCAGCGAATACTTCTCGACTGTGGTCTGTTTCAGGGATTCAAGGCGCTGCGGATGCGCAATTGGGCGCCCTTCCCCGTGTCGCCACGGGAAATCGATGCCATCGTGCTCAGCCACGCCCATCTGGACCATAGCGGCTACCTGCCGGTGCTGGTGCGTGACGGTTTTCGTGGTCAGATCATCTGCACAAGACCGACCCGCGATCTGGCTGAAATCATGTTGCTCGATAGCGCACATCTGCTCGAAGAGGAAGCGCGATACGCCAATCTTCACGACTACAGCAAACACAAACCGGCGCTTCCCCTCTACACGGTAGCCGACGTGCGTCGCTGCATGAAGCAGTTTGCCCCGCTTGATTGGGGGCATCGCCATGGGGTTGGTCCGGTCAATGTTGAGCTATCCCCGGCGGGCCATTTGCTCGGTGCGGCTGTCGTGACGCTCACCCATCGCAAGCGTCGCCTGGTTTTTAGTGGCGATCTGGGCCGCAAGGACGACCTGTTGGTTGCGCCCCCGGCGGCGATTCGCAGCGCCGACGTGCTACTCGTTGAGTCA
>JBBRVM010000225.1:0-6355 GCA_038246865.1 Burkholderiales bacterium | reverse complement strand
ATCATCTGCGTGATCACGTCAGCGGCGTCGCCGACGATCGGCACATGCGCATGCACGTTCTTGTTGATGGAGGAGGGGTCGACATCGACATGGATCTTTTTGCTCTTACGCGAGAACGCATCAAGGCGGCCAGTCACGCGGTCATCGAAGCGCGCACCGATATTGATCATCACGTCGCATTCGGCCATGCACATATTGGCCTCGAGCGAGCCATGCATGCCAAGCATGCCGACGAATTGTGGATCGCTCGCTGGGAAGCCGCCGAGGCCCATCAACGTGTTTGTACACGGAGAACCGAGCATGCGCACGAGCTTTGTCAACTGTGCCGAGGCGTCGTTCAACACCACGCCACCGCCGGCATAAATCATCGGACGCTTGGCTTCTAGCAGCAACTGCACGGCCTTTTTGATCTGCCCGCTATGGCCCTTGCCCGACGGGTTGTAGCTCCTCATCGTGATCTCTTTCGGATACTCGAACGCGCATTTGTTCGCCGTCACATCCTTCGGAATGTCAACGAGCACGGGGCCGGGACGACCGGTGGAGGCGATGTAGAACGCCTTCTTAATCGTTGCCGCCAGATCCTTCACATCTTTCACCAGAAAGTTGTGTTTGACACAAGGGCGGGTAATGCCGACGGTGTCGCATTCCTGAAACGCGTCCTGCCCGATGGCATGGGTCGGTACCTGACCCGAAATGATGACGACAGGAATCGAATCCATGTACGCCGTGGCGATGCCGGTGACCGCATTGGTGACGCCGGGGCCGGAGGTGACAAGACAGACGCCAATCTTCTGCGACGAGCGCGAATACGCGTCTGCCGCGTGAACAGCCGCCTGCTCGTGCCTAACCAGCACATGCTTGAATTTGTCTTGTTTGAATATCTCGTCGTAGATATTGAGTACCGCGCCGCCCGGATAGCCGAAAACGAATTCGACCTTTTCTTCGGCGAGACAGCGGATGAGTATTTCCGCGCCCGTGATGTGCTGCTGCTGTGACATGTTCTTCCTCAAGAGTTTATTGATGCCGCACGTCGCTGGGTGATGACGCATGGCCCCTGAGGGCAATTCAAAACTGGGTATTCACGGCCTCGCGCACGCTCTGCACGGGTTGATAAATCGTTGCTTGTGGCTGACTTCAACCCGTGTGCCCTCGACTCGCCCAAAATGGGTAAATCAAAGCGCCACGGTGTCCGAACCGATAAGTATATAAAAAGTAGACCGTGCGCGGCGCTTTGTCCTACAAAGGGTCACATCGCCAGCCGATATTGCACGCTCGGCGTGGCATGAACAATGCGTAGAACGACTGGACGTCTCGCATGGCGATCTGTGTCAGGCACCTCCGTGCCATCGCAAAAAACGCGCTAATGAAGAGAAAATTATGCTGATCCAGATCGGGTACGACATCGAGCTTTCCATCACTGCCCCAATGGCCGTGATTTATCTGTTGCACGTACACCCTTCGCGCCAAAACGACTTGTTGCAGCCGGAAGTGGTTGAAATTTCGCCGCCCCTCAACACGGAGCAATACGTCGATTCGTACGGTAACGTCTGTGGTCGCATCAATATTCCAGAGGGCGTCGGTTCGGTCAAATTCAGCAACCGCGCACAGATTCGCGACAGTGGGCTGCTCGACGCCGCACCGCAGAACACGTTTCAGCATGACCCACGCGAGCTCCCCGTTGAGACCTTGAAATTTCTACTGCCGAGCCGGTATTGCGAAGTAGACAGTGAACTGTTGAATTTCGCCTGGTCGCAGTTCGGGTCGACGCCACTCGGCTGGCCACGCGTGCAGGCGATCTGCACTTTCGTCCATCAGCACATCCGCTTCGATTATCAACGCGCCCGCGCCAATCGCACGGCGCTCGAAGCATTTCGCGAACAGGTCGGCGTGTGCCGCGACTTCACCCATCTGGCGGTCACGTTGTGCCGCTGCATGAACATCCCGGCGCGATACGTGACGGGCTATCTCGGTGACATCGGGGTTCCGTTCTCGCCTTCGCCAATGGACTTCAGCGCCTGGTTTGAGGTGTTCCTCGGCGATCAGTGGATTACCTGCGACGCCCGCCACAATCGTGCACGCATTGGGCGGGTTGTGATGGCACGCGGACGTGATGCGGGTGATGTTCCGATCGTGATGGGCTTTGGGCAACACGGTTTGTTGCGCTTTGATGTGACGACGTATGAGATTGATACTGGATCGGGGTTGGCACCGATCGTGGGTTGACAACGGCGCATCAGGAGCAAAACTGCGCTATATCGACTGGTTTTCCCGGGATCCGAGGATACTCAAAAAGCCGGTCGCTGGCAGCACAGCTAAATGCTTCAAGCCTCAGTGCATCGGGGCTAAACGACGTTTTAATTGATAGTCGATAAGTCAACAAAATCGCGCTTAGCCCATATGTAAGCTACGTTTCATAGAAAAGCTGTATCGACTGACTCGTAGTCGAAGAGGCACAAATGAAGTGTTGGCGGTGCCCGGTGGATCAAACGGCAAAGCGATACATTGGCGGCTCGCTGATTGCCCCATGGCGAGTTACCGGAATTTTCAGTTGCTGCACAGCGCAAAAAATTAGCCTGCCCCACTTTCGATTGAAAAGTCAAAAAAAGGCTCGATAACGTTTTCGCGTTATCGAGCCTACTACTGCAGGCATCCATACGGGGGAGGAAGTTGGATGCCTACCGACATCATGAGCTTGAATTGCCTCGCCATCTGTACGGAAGCACACATTGCAAGCAACTTTTTTGTACCTGCGACTTAGAACTCGTCCGTAAATAAACCGCGATGCCTGACTTGCCTTTTTTGCTTTACTCTTCGTTGCGTTTTCTTGCAATAGCTCGCTATTGCTGCGAAAAACGCGCCTCGATTGAGTCAAAAATTGCTGCGTCATCCATTCGCTCTTATTTACGGCCAAGTTCTTATTCGCGCCAGGTTCGGCCCTGGGCCACTCTCCTAGCAAACCAGAGCATCGCTCAATAGCCGGTCAAATTCGTTTCTGACGACGCCGTAACACTCGCAGGTGTGAGTTTCCAGACCGGAGCGATCAAGCACTTCTATGTGGCCGCGTCGATAACGAATGATTCCTTCCTGCTGCAGTTTTCCTGCGGCTGCCGTGATGCCCTCCCGGCGCACGCCCAGCATGCGTGCGACAAGCTCCTGAGTCATGACCAAATGTCCTGATGGCACGCGGTCTAGCGTGACCAGTAACCAGCGGCAAAGTTGCTGCTCCAGGCTGTGGTGTCGATTGCAGGCAGCGGTCTGACAGATCTGCGTCATCAGAGCCTGGGTGTAGCGCAACAGGAGTCGTTGCAATTCGCCAGCGCGATCAAACTCCTCTTTGAGCCTTGCACGTTCAAGTCGATATGCATGGCCACCTGTCTGGACTACCGCTGCGCTGGGCGTGGTGTCGCCGCCCATAAAGAGCGATACGCCGACCATGCCTTCGTGGCCCACACCGGCCATTTCAGACGATGCTCCCGACTCAGTCACGTAATGTAGCGACACAATGGACGTCGTTGGGAAATAGGCGTAGCGCAACTGCATGCCGGGTTCGTAGAGCATGTCACCGAGCCGCATAGGGACGAGTTCAAGGTACGCCGCAAGATGACTGAATTCCGACTCGGGTAGCGCCGCCAGTAAGTGGTTTTGCCTGGGGTTCGGCGTCAAGATTTCACCGGCTGGGTGCTTCGCTCCACACCGATACCGCGATACCCGATGAAACGGCAACCTTCGTCAAACATCGGCTCCCCGCTCACGTCAAACTTCTGCTCAGTGCCGTCCGCGTTGATACGGCTGAATATGAAATCGAGAAACGGCTTGCGGGCCGCGATAATGACCTGTAGAAGCTGACGTTCCGCTTCATTCCAGCCTGATCCCGTCGCGGCGATTGCCTCGCCCGCATCACCCGAAAGCGGCCCGACACGGATGCCAAGCATTTCAAGAACCGGCCCGGACACCTTGGTGAAGGCACCGTGCTCGTCTTGTTCCCAGTACCAGTCAGAGGCCAGTTCGGTCAGGCTCTTGTAGCGCGCTTCGCTTTCTCGCAACTCTGCGGTTCGTTCGCGTACGGTCTCCTCCAGCATCAGGGCGTGCCGCTCGAGTTTTTTGTAAAGCAGTCGTACTTCCAGCAGATTTCGGATACGCGTTTTCACTTCGACCAGCTCGAACGGTTTTCCGATAAAGTCTTTGGCTCCGACCTGCAATGCACGCAACTTATGCGCTGGCTGTGCCGTGATGACCAGCACCGGCAAATAGCCGTCAGTGTCGTTCGTCTTCAGCGCCTCCATCACCTGAAACCCGTCCATACCGGGCATCTGCAAGTCGAGCAGGATCAGATCAAAGTTGTGCTTTCGATGTAGCGCACACACCTCTTGGGGGTTCATCGTGGCGCTGACGTTGCTGTAGCCAGCATCCGCCAACATTTGCTCCAGCAGCGCAACGTTTGACGCCTGATCGTCAACGATCAAAAGACTCGCGGCAAGAATCTCGGATTCGGTGATTCTCATGTCAGCTCCCACTTCGCGGCCTTGGAAACCGGCAAAGCCGCGTCGAGCGCAGCCATGGACTGGAGCACCTTGATGGGTTCAGTGATGTAGCTGATAAATCCCGCTTCCAGCCCGGGTTGAATGTCACGCGGCACCGCGCTCGCGCTTTGCGCGATGATCAGGATATGCCCCGTTACTGGATGAGCATGAAGAATTTTCATAGCTTCGATCCCGCCCGATACGTTGAACGCATGCGCCTCAAAACCCTGCGCAATGGGAGTACCTAGCCCGATACTTAATGCCTCGGCGCGCGCTTTGACTTCCTGTGGATCATGAATATCGCTCGAAGTGATGCAATTGACGACTTCAACCGCCTTGTAACCCAGCATGCGTTCAGGCCCGACATTGCCATGCTCGATCACGCCTTTCTCATCCGTTGCGACGATCAATAAATTGGCGCTAGTCACGTTGGCCGTCTGTAGGGCACCAGCGCTCGGCAGCGCATTTCGTTGTCTGGAGTCCGCTGCTTCAGCAGAAATGGGACCGTCTCGGGCGTCGGGCATAGCGTTTTTCCGTTTAGGTCGTGCAGCAAACTACTGCAGAACTGGCAACAATCCAAAACTGCTGCTCAGGTGCAGACGCTGACGTTAGCGGTCTTGCATCCAGAGTTATGTGCGCTACCCCACATAAGGACGCCTCTAAAAATTCGGTTTTGGCGCTGCGTGAGCGTTTTGGCTAAGACCCGATCTCTCGGCAACGGCGCAACGCACCTCGCAAACGATTTTTTAGAGGCCCCCGTACGAGGCCTGGACTTGTTGGGAACGCTTGATAAAGCGTCGCATAAACCCGATCTGCGTCTATGCCGTCTACCCCCAGAAACTGTCGTGTGTTCGCTCCCGCACAGACGAAAGTCAGGTGGACTTCTATTCTTCGAGTTGCCCTGAGCAGACGGGTGTACATGCAAATCAGAAGCGTGTGACAACGCTCAAGGCGACGTCAACACATCACTCGAAGGCCCAAAGATTGAGCGCTATACTGAAAAGCGTGCGTACTGCGCTGTTACACCAACTTTCTCGCTTTGGCGGCGATGTTTTGACACACCAATACGCATCAATCGAAGCACCGCTGCGCGCTGAACTGTTCAGCGCAGATGAGATGGAAGCGCATGGCAAAGCGCTGGCGGGCTTCCACATTTTGTCGACACTGCGAAGCGGAGACAAGTTGCTGTCGCGGCTGGCGGCAAACGAGACTGCATTACGCAGTGTTAGCGAATTACTGCGCGACGCTGTCAACACAAGCCGCCGCATCACACCCGCCGGCGAATGGTTACTCGACAATTTTTATCTGATCGAGGAGCAGATTCAGACCGCACGGCGGCACTTTCCCAAAGGCTACAGCCGAGAGTTGCCGCGCCTTGCGAATGACTCGTTAGAAGGGCACCCACGGGTTTATGACCTTGCGCTTGAAGTCGTCGCGCACGGCGATGGGCGCGTCGATCTCGAAAGTCTCAACCGGTTTGTCGCGGCGTATCAAACTGTGGCTGACCTGACACTAGGTGAGCTATGGGCAGTCCCCATCATGTTACGCCTTGCGTTGATCGAGAATTTGCGCCGTGTCAGTGGGCGTGTCGCAGCGGGCATGCTTGATCGCAATAAGGCCAGCGACTGGGCAGACCTTATGATCGAAGCGGCGGAGCATGATCCAAAGGGTTTGATTCTGGTGATCGCTGACATGGCTCGCTCAAACCCGCCATTAGTGAACTCATTTGTCGCTGAACTTGCGCGGCGCTTGCAGGGGCACAGTTCCGGGTTGGCGCTGCCATTGACATGGATTGAACAACGGCTTTCAGAGTCCAATTGCACCACCGAGCAACT
>JBBRVM010000224.1:0-6394 GCA_038246865.1 Burkholderiales bacterium | reverse complement strand
CCTTCAGCTTCTAAAACGTGAAACGGTACGTGTCGCTGAAACTGGCAATGTGGGCAAACGTAGCAAGGCGCGGGAGATAGAGCGCGAAGTCGCGCCGTTGTCCCACAAGCAAGCACTCTTCAAGCCCTTAAACTCAATTCTTAAGCGCCAGTCCTTCACCGCCGCGCCAGATGTTTGTGACGCCGCTCTGTCGAGCCGACGCTGCGTTTGCAATCAAGCATTCGCATAGATATGAGAGAAAAACTATGAACAAAAACGCAGGACTGTGGATCGACCGCACGGAGGCCATCATCGTGTTCGCGGCCACCGACGCTGTCGGCGCCGAAGAAACAAAACCTATGGAATCTGGAATGGAAAAACACGTGCGCTTTTCCGGTCGCCCCGCGAGCGAAGGTGCGGCAGAAGACCGGCGCGATCAACAATTCGCCGTTCATCTCGACCAATACTACGACGAGGTCATCGCGCAGTTACACGACGCAAAGTCCATCCTGATTTTCGGACCGGGCGAGGCGAAAGGTGAGTTCAAAAAACGCCTGGAGCACAAAGGTTTAGGCGAGCGCATTGTCGGCGTCGAAACGACCGACAAAATGACCGAAAACCAGATCGCAGCGAAGGTTCGCGAGCACTACAAAAAGTAACTCCTCACGGGTGCAATACCCCCCTACACCACCGCTCCAAATAGCTTGCCAACGGCCGCCGTGATGCCCATCGCGAGCGCGCCCCAGAACGTCACACGCAAGGCGCCGGTCAGCATGTTTGCGCCACCCGCTCGGGCGGCCATCACGCCAAGCAGCGCGAGGAACACGAGCGACGTTCCTGTCACCCACGGAATAAGTGTGCCAACCGGAACCAGCGCGGTGACCGCCAGCGGCAACGCTGCGCCCGCAGCAAAGCTCGCAGCGGACGACAACGCTGCCTGAATCGGTTTCGCGTTCATCGTGTCGGAAATGCCCAATTCATCCCGCGCGTGCGCCCCAATCGCATCATGCTTCATGAGTTGCACGGCGACCTGTTTCGCCAATTCAGCATCAAGGCCACGTCCCACATAAATCGCCGCGAGTTCGCGGTGCTCTGCCGCTGGATCTTTCTTGATCTCTGCCGCCTCGCGAGCGATGTCGGCCTGCTCGGTATCCGCCTGCGAATGCACAGACACGTATTCGCCCGCAGCCATCGACATGGCGCCGGCCACTAGTCCGGCCACGCCCGTTAACAGAATGCTGCTCTGGCTGGCGCTCGCTGCTGCGACACCCACCATCAGACTCGCGGTCGACACGATGCCATCGTTCGCGCCCAGCACCGCCGCGCGAAGCCAGCCGATGCGAGCGGTCTTGTGTCGTTCGATGTGTCTCATGGCGTCCTTGCTATTGCGGAAAGGTCCGCTGCATCGCCGAGTCTACCTAGTGGCTGACTCGTTGAAGGTCGCCGATCGCGTGTTTGCTGGCTTCACGGTACGAGTAGAGAGGACAGATGGGTTGTCAAGTGATCGTATGACGTATAACGATAGTTCGAGGCGCGAAATGGAAATACCACTTTATGCGCTAATGACGTCTGCACAGGGGCTAGATCGGTAAAACGAAAATAGTCGATTTGTTGATATTTCGTCGCCCAGCCCCTTTGCCGCGCTGATTGTGCAGAAAAGCTGATGTCGCGCGTTCGCTTGAAAAGATGATGTCATGATCCTGGCGTGCAACTGTTGATTCGACGCTGCGCTGGTTTGGATACGAGTCAAAACGGTCACCGTTAGCGGTAACATCGGCAGCAGTGACCAGCAAACCTGAACGTGTCAAAAAGCTCCGCCGCGCGGCCCGTCGCGGCACCGGCGACACCACCTTAAACGACGTGGCCAAACTGGCAGGCGTTTCCGCCATTACGGTTTCCCGAGCGCTTAAAACGCCCTCGATCGTCGCGCCAGAAACGCTCGCCCGTATTCAGGACGCCGTCTCGCGAACCGGCTATGTGCCGAATCTGATGGCCGGTGGCCTGGCATCCAATCGCAGCGGACTCGTCGCTGCACTGGTGCCGACGATTGCCGGTTCGGTCTTTCTTGAGACCGTACAGGCGTTGACCGACGCGTTCGACAACGCCGGTTGCCAGCTCATTCTCGGGCAAAGCGGCTACGGCGGATTTCGCGAAGACGCGCTGATTAACGCCATCGTCGGGCGCCGTCCGGACGGCATTGTGCTGACCGGCATCATGCACTCGCCGGAGGGGCGAAAACGCTTGTTGGCCTCTGGCATTCCGGTGGTTGAGACGTGGGATCTGACGCCGACGCCGATTGACATGCTGGTCGGTTTTTCTCATGAAAAGGTGGGGCGCGAGGTCGCTGATTATCTCTATGCAAAAGGTTATCGTCACCCGGCCATAGTCACCGCTGATGACTACCGTGCAGGCCTTCGCCGGTCGGGCTTTGTGCAGCGTATGCTGGCGCTCGGCGTCGCACAGTTGCCGGTGCATGTCGTGCCCGCCCCGACGTCGCTGCGCGACGGTCGCGAAGGGCTCTCGGCGCTTTTGCTGCAAGCGCCTGATATCGACGTCGTGTTTTGTAGCTCGGACGTGCTCGCGCATGGCGTGTTGACCGAGGCGCAAGCGCGGGGCATTGAGGTGCCGCGCGACATCGCCGTGATGGGGTTCGGTGATCTCGCGTTTGCTTCGTATGTTCATCCCGCGTTAACCACGGTGCGCATTGATGGCGGTGCGATTGGTCGGCAAGCCGCGCAGTTCATCATGGATCGTATTGAAGGGCGAGATGTGGGTGAGCGGGTGCGCGATATTGGTTTTTCGATTGTGTCGCGACAGAGTGCCTAAGAACGCAGCCCGGCTAGCAAAGAGTGACGCCTTGTAGGAGCGGCTTGCCGCGACCCAACGTGTAGTAGCCTGGTTCTCCGCGTAAGCAGTGGTTGGTCGCGGCAAGCCGCTCCTACAAGAAAAGTAGTGCTGTTTTCGCGTGCACCGACGGCAACACGGGCATGACACGTCGGTATGAGCTGCGACGGCCTTTGGAACACCAAATTGACCATTCCCGCCAATGCCATTACACTCCCTATGTTAGCGCTACCATTGCGCCAAACTCAACCGATCAAAAACCATGACCGAACGCAAGAAACCCGAAGAACTCCGCTCGCACCGTTGGTACGGGGTCAAGGATTTACGCTCGTTCGGGCATCGCTCGCGCACCGCGCAAATGGGCTATCACCGCAGCGACTACGCGGGAAAGCCGGTTATCGCGATCATCAACACCTGGAGCGATATCAACCCGTGCCACAGCCACTTCAGGGTGCGGGCGGAAGAGATCAAGCGCGGCATCTGGCAGGCCGGTGGTTTCCCGGTCGAAATGCCTGCGATGTCGCTCTCCGAGCCATTCCAGAAGCCGACGACGATGCTTTATCGCAACCTGCTGGCGATGGAGACGGAGGAGTTGCTCCGGTCCTATCCGGCCGACGGCTGCGTGCTGATGGGCGGTTGCGACAAGACGACCCCGGCGCTGGTGATGGGCGCTCTGGCGATGAACTTGCCGACGATTTTTATGCCTGCCGGGCCGATGCTGCGCGGTGATTACAAGGGCGGCTATATCGGCTCCGGCTCCGACACCTGGAAATACTGGGCCGAATTGCGCGCCGGCAACATCACTGAGGACGACTGGCAGGAAGTGGAAGACGGCATCGCCCGTTCGCCCGGCCATTGCATGACGATGGGCACGGCCTCCACCATGGCCAGCGCGGTCGAAGTCATGGGACTGACGTTACCCGGTGCATCGTCGATTCCGGCACCGGATTCGCGACATGCGCAGATGGCCACGCTCACCGGCAAGCGCATCGTCGACATGGTGTGGGAAGACCTGAAGCCGCTCGACATTGTGACGGAAGCGGCCATCACCAACGCAGTCACCGCCGTGCTCGCGCTGGGAGGATCGACCAACTCGATCGTGCACCTCGTTGCAATGGCCAAACGCGCCGGAATTCCGCTCACCATTGACCGCTTCGACGAAATCGCGCGCAAGACGCCGGTGATCGCGAACTTGCGACCCAGCGGTGCTTACCTCATGGAGGATTTCTACTACGCGGGAGGCCTTCGCGCATTCCTCGGACAGTTGGGCAGTGCGATTGACGGCAAGCAATTGACCTGCAACGGCAAAACACTTGCCGAGAACATCGCCGGTGCAAAGGTTTACAACGAAGATGTGATTCGCCCTCTGAGTAACCCGCTCGTTGCGAGCGATGGCCTCGCCGTGCTTCGCGGCAATATCGCGCCCGGCGGTGCCGTGATCAAGCCCGCGGCAATGGAGCAACATCTGCGCAAGCACACCGGCAAGGCCGTCGTGTTCAAAGACTACAACGACATGTCGGCGCGCATCGATGACCCGAACCTTGACGTTGACAAAGACAGTGTGCTCGTCCTGCAAAGTGCTGGCCCGCAAGGTGCGCCTGGCATGCCGGAATGGGGCCAATTGCCGATTCCGCAAAAGCTTTTGAAAGAGGGCGTGCGCGACATGCTGCGCATCTCGGACGCGCGGATGAGCGGGACGAGCTACGGTGCCTGCGTGCTGCACGTTACGCCGGAGTCGCATGTCGGCGGGCCATTAGCGCTCGTAAAAACCGGTGATCAAATCGCCATCGATATCGACGCGCGCAGCATCAACATGCTGGTCAGCGATGAGGAAATCGCCAAACGAAAAGCCGCGTGGATCAAGCCGATTCCGAAGTTCACGCGTGGCTACGGCGTGCTGTATTTGAAGCACGTTCAGCAGGCGGACAAGGGCTGCGACTTTGATTTTCTGGAGCCGGGATATTCGGGGTCGGGTGACGCAGCGGGATCGGCGTCGGAGCCGGAGATTCACTGATCTAACTCAGATAAAAGTGCCCGAATATGCCGCCAAATCCCTCCATACCTACCGCATTCAACGCTGGCGTTGGAGCTGCCATCGGCCCATCGTTTGATTTCAAACCAAGCCAGCGTTATCCCGACCCCGCAGTACACATCCTCGATCCGAGTTTCGCAAAATACCGCATCTACAGCAGCAGCGTGGAGCAACTCGGCTCCGGCATGCGCTGGGCAGAAGGTCCGGTGTATTTTGGTGATGGCCGCTACGTGCTGGTCAGCGACATTCCGAACAACCGCATCATGCGTTACGACGAAGTCACTGGCAGCTTCACCGTGTGGCGTCAACCGTCTAACTTTGCCAACGGCATGTGTCGTGATCGTCAAGGCCGACTGCTCACCTGCGAACATCTCACGCGGCGCGTCACGCGGACCGAGTACAACGGCAAGATCACCGTGCTTGTCGATAGCTTCGACGGCAAGCGCTTCAATTCGCCAAACGATATTTGCTGCAAATCCGACGGCTCGATCTGGTTTACCGATCCGCCGTTTGGCATCGGTGGTCACTGGGAAGGCGAAAAGGCGACGCCCGAACTGCCGCACTCGGTTTATCGTATTTCAGCCGACGGAAAACTGAGCCTCGTCACCGACAAACTCGCTGGGCCGAACGGCATTGCCTTCTCTCCCGACGAGAAGAAAATCTACATCGTCGAGTCCCGCGTGACACCGAACCGGTTGATCGTTTCGTTTGATGTTGGCGCTGACGGCAGCGTCTCGAACAAAGCAACCATCATCGACGCCAACGGCCCCGGTTCTATCGACGGTTTCCGCGTTGATACCGACGGCAACCTCTGGTGCGGTTGGGGCAGCAACGGCTCCCCGACTGCAAAGGCCGAGGATCTCGATGGCGTCATGGTGTTCAACCCGCAGGGCAAGGCCATCGGCTTCATCCGCCTGCCCGAGCGCTGCGCCAATTTGACCTTCGGTGGCCCGAAAAATAATCGCCTTTACATGGCGAGCTGTCATTCGCTTTACGCGCTTTATGTTGAGGCTGTCGGCGCGGTTTAGCACCACAGTTCTCCCCCCTGCGGAGTAGGGCACTGCTCCATTGAAGTCTAATAATTGCACTCACTCAATCATGTCCAAAATGAACCCCACCACCCTCGCATCCCTTAAAACCGTCAGCGTCGCCACGCTTTGCACCCAGCTTTTCAAGCGCGGTTTTCGTAACGTTTTTATTCAGGGCATCAAGCGCCTGACCCAACCGACCACGGGCAATCTGGTCGGCCCTGCGTTCACCATGCGAAACATTCCGGCGCGTGAAGATCTCGATCAGATTTCGGCGTTTGACAACCCCGATCACCCGCAACGCAAAGGCATCGAAAGCGTGCCACCGGGCCATGTACTGGTGCTCGATTGTCGCGGCGAAACGCGTGTTGCCTCAGGCGGACAAATCCTCACCACGCGGCTCAAAGTGCGCGGCGCGGCGGGCCTCGTGTCCGACGCCCCCGTGCGCGACAGCGGCGAAATCGGCAAGATGGATTTTCATGTCTATTGCGCCGGTGGCAGCGCGCCGCTG
>JBBRVM010000223.1:0-6403 GCA_038246865.1 Burkholderiales bacterium | reverse complement strand
TGGATTAAGTGCGTTGAGCGCGGCAACTTCGGTGGCTACCAGCGTGTAGAAATGCGACCCGCGCGTGCCCGCTTTCGCAATCTGGTCGAAGTAATAGCGGGTGATTCCTGCGCTGCCCGCCACAGGCGTGGCCAGCACCGTAAACGAGTAGCCCGTGCGTCTGAAGGCGGGGTTGGCGTCTAGCAGAGTCTTTTCGTTGTCGCGGGAGGTCAGAAAGTAATAGTTGAGCGATGGCACGACATATTCAGTCATCGTTTTTGTCGCGGGTGTCTGCGCATGAATCGGCGCAGTCAGAGCGAGAGCGATCAGAGCCAGTTTTTTCATGGTAAACCTCGTAAAGCGTTAGCGTTACCAGTGAAAGCGTCGTCGGGGCAAATGTGGCTCACGGCAAAGACTCATTTGGCGAAGTGTCGATGGCTCGCTAAACTGCTGGCAGCACATCGTCATGGACTTGCCGCAGCAATGGTCGCCGCTGATTCTTCATCAACGCACACGCTGATAACACTTGTCAATCGCTTCGCGGCGGGCGATGAGTCCGTGCTGCCTGAGCTCACGCCGAGTCTGTATGCCGAGCTGCGACGCATCGCGCAGAGCCATTTGCGCAAGGAAGCGCCGGGGCACACGCTGCAAGCGACTGGGTGGTGCACGAGGCCTACGCCCGACTGTGCGAAGGAGTTCAAGTTCGCGTGGAAAGCGACGTCCATTTCGTGCGTCTGGCCTCACGCGTGATGCGAAATGTGCTGGTCGATCATGCACGAGCCAAACAGGCCGTTAAACGCGGCGGTGCGGCTAACATCACGAGCCTTGATCGCACCGCACTCGCGTTTCACACCCGATGCGCCGACGCGCTGTTTACCAACGCGAACAGCGAAGAAACGGCCATTCAACAGGAGATCGATTTTCTGGAGCTGGATAGCGCGCTGGAACAACTTCGTGTGTTGAATCCGAGGCAAGCGGAGGTCGTGGATCTGCGATTTTTCAGCGATCTCTCGATTGAGCAGACGGCCGCGGCTCTGGGCGTATCGGTCGCCACGATCAAGCGGGACTGGTCGGTCGCGCGACTCTTCCTGCAGCAGGTGATGGGCGCGACTGATGGCGAACACTGAAACGCTCACCCCTGCACGCTGGCATCAGATCAGCGAGATTGCGGCAGATTGTCTGGAAATTGCTGACGCGGCGGCGCGTGAGGCCCATTTGCTTGCGGCCTGTGGCGACGATGTGTTTTTACGCGAACGGGTGCGCTCGCTGCTGAAGGCCGATGGCAATGCCAAAGCACGCGGTGTTCTTTCTCGTACAAGCGTTGCAAGCGCCGTCGGTGTCGCCCTCGGAGCAGGCGCCGCGTCATCAGAGCGAAGCTGGATCGGGCGTCGCCTTGGTGCTTACGAAATCACCAGCGAAATTGCGCGCGGTGGCATGGGAGCTGTATTCAAGGCGATTCGTGCCGATGCAGCGTTCAACAAAGAGGTTGCGATCAAGTTGATCCGCGATGGGGTGAGCGGTCAGCAAAGCGCTGACATCGCGGCCCGCTTTCGTGCCGAGCGGCAAATTCTGGCCAGCCTAGAACATCCGAGCATCGCACGGTTGATCGACGGTGGAAGCAGCGATGATGGTCATCCATATCTGGTTATGGAATACGTCGATGGGCAGCCGATCAATGTTTACGCGCAAACGCACACGTTAAGCATCGCGCAAAAACTCTCGCTGTTCCGCTCAGTTTGTGACGCAGTTCAATTCGCCCATCAGCGCCTGGTCGTCCACCGTGATCTGAAGCCGAGCAACATTCTGGTGACGGAATCGGGCGAGGTAAAACTGCTCGATTTCGGAATCGCGAAATTGCTGGAGCCCACGCCCCCTGAGCAGGCCAGCGCCGCGCCCACCGTCATCGCCATGACGCCCGCCTACGCCAGCCCCGAGCAGGTGAAGGGAGAAACAATCACCACCGCGAGCGACGTCTACGCGCTCGGTGTGATCCTCTATGAACTGCTCACGGGGCACAGTCCTTACAAAGCCAAAGCCACGCACCCCCTGGAACTTGCGAAAGAAATCTGCGAGCAGGAGCCTGCGCGACCGAGCACAGTGGTAACCCGCAGCAGCAACGAAACCACCGATCTGCCGCCAGTGGACGAAACCGCGATCAAGCGCCTGCAGAAAGGCCTGCGTGGCGATCTCGACAACATTGTGCTGATGGCGTTGCGCAAAGAGCCAGCGCGTCGCTATGCCTCGGTACAGCAACTGGCCGAAGACGTCCGGCGTCACACTGAAAGTCTTCCCGTATCGGCCCGAGCAGACACATTTGCCTATCGCGGCAGCAAGTTTGTGCAGCGCAATCGCTGGGCAGTTTTGTTTGCATCACTGGCGGCGCTTGGCTTGATAGGAGGCATCGTCGCCACGAGTCATCAGGCGGACGTCGCGCGCAACGCGCAGGCAAAGGCCGAGCGCCATTTCACCGACATCCGGCAAATCTCGAACACGATGCTGTTTGAGCTCTTTGATGAAATTCGTGAGGTGCCGGGCACGCTGAAGGCGCAGCAAAGCCTGCTCAAAAAAGCCACCGAGTATCTGGATCGTCTCGCGGGCGACGCGGTGGACAATCCTGATCTTTTGGCCGAAGCGGGGGTGGGTTTCGGCAAGCTCGCGCAACTCTACGGAAACATGCTCCTGCAAGATCAATCGGCCGATCAGTACTCCCGACGTTCGCTGAGTCTGCTGGAGAAGGCGTTTACGGAAAGACCGGACAACGCGGGCATCGCGCTCTCTCTCACTCAGGCTTATGCGCGGCAGGGCCAAATTCTCGACGGTTTGCGCCAGGACAATGAGGCGGTGGCGATGCTTGAAAAGGCCATTGCTTTCTCCACCGCACTCGCCCCCCCGCTGCAGACAGTTGATCAGAAACTGGCCCGGGGACGTGCCTGGTTCAACCTGAATACAGCGACTGCGCTGACCAATCTTGTGGATCGCCGAATCGTTGCATTGAGCAACGCCCGAACGATTTTTGATGAGGTTCAAAGGGATGTAGCGGCGACGCCTCTGGCTGACGAGGCACAGCGCCTGTCGCTGATTACCTCGGTGTCGCTGTCCGGCGCTGAAATGGGAAAGCCCGACGGCGCAGGGTTAAACGCGGCTTACGAAGCGATCCAGCGGGCTGTGGCGGGACACACTGAGCGCATTCGCAACATCAAAGTTGGCAGCGCCGCAGTGCGCGAAAAAAAGAGTCTCGCGCTCGCGCATATCCGGCTCGCCGTCGTGCTGCAACGCTTGGGACGGGCGAGTGAACGGCTGGACAGTTTGCGGCTGGCCGAGCGATATGGCGCGGAGCTGGTCGACGCCGATCCAGCGGACATGCACGGGCAACTGGTGCGACTCAGCGCGAACACCGTCATGCTGGAAGCGCTTTACGACGAAACGCAAATCGGACAGGTGGTGACCTTAGCCACTGAGGTGCTTGCGAGGTTTGCGCAACTTCCGGAACAGGTTCGCGAGCAAATACAGGGAAAAAACATCCGCGGTAGCGTGCTGATCACGCTTGGGCGCGCGCAGGCCGCATTGGCCGAGCGCGAGCAACAATTGGACGCCGCGCGGCTGGCATATTGGGGGGATGCGCTGAAGAATTTGACGGTCGGTCTTGAAACGCAACTATCGATCAATACGCTGTTTCAGGACGAAGAGGCGAAGGCGCTGGATGTAGCGCGTACGGCGATCGCGCGGGCAGAGAGAGAAATTGCCCGACTATCACGGGTGCAACTGCGATAAGCGTTATCGGGATATACCGGTAACGGCTTTGATCGCGTCCCGAACCGTCGCGCGTCGGCAGCAAATGCCGCCGCAGCGTCGACTGCAACGGTTCGCTTGACGCTACAAGGTACTCACCTCAGTCGCACGCACGGTAGCGACCCAGCGAATGTTGCGACCGGCGAGTCCGATCACGTAAATGCCGAATGCGCTGGTGTTGCCCGGCGCAAAGGTGACGTTTGCATCCCATGAAGCTTCGCTGTCGTAAACCACCGTTTTGTCGCATCCAACTGGCAGAAGCGCAGCCCCGCCCACAACAAATGAGTAGTGGCATCTGAACGCGTAACTCGCTGAAAAGCCAGTTCCCTCGGCGGAAGCAACGACCTGAACATCGAGCAAACCGGCGTGCCCGGATCAAACACCAGGGTCTCTAAGATACCGTCCAGATGCAACCGTTTTTGCACATCGTCCGTCGTGCGATTGCTCAACACATGTTGCGTCGCCTGCGCGGTGCAGGGCGCCAACGAAAAGGTGCCTGCCGCGAACATCGGTGATTTGCGGCTCGCGCCGCTCCTGCCTTTTGCGCTACCGCGCCCGCGTCATTGCCTCAAAGAACTCTTTGTTGTTCTTCGTATCGCGCATATGCTTTTGCAGTTTTTCCATCGCTTCGATCTCGTCCATTTCGGAGAAGAGTTTGCGCAGGATCCAGGTTTTCTGCAGGACGCTGGGCTCAAGCAAAAGTTCTTCGCGACGCGTGCCCGAACGGCCGATGTTGATGGCCGGATAGACGCGCTTTTCGGCCATGCGACGATCCATGTGGATCTCCATGTTGCCGGTGCCTTTGAATTCTTCGTAGATCACGTCATCCATGCGGCTGCCGGTGTCGATCAACGCGGTGGCGATGATGGTGAGCGAGCCACCCTCTTCGATGTTGCGAGCCGCGCCGAAGAAGCGTTTCGGACGTTGCAATGCGTTGGCTTCGACGCCGCCGGTGAGCACTTTGCCAGATGAAGGCATCACCGTGTTGTAAGCGCGTGCTAACCGGGTAATCGAGTCGAGCAGGATCACCACGTCTTTTTTGTGTTCAACCAGGCGCTTGGCTTTTTCGATCACCATTTCGGCGACCTGAACGTGGCGGGTGGCCGGTTCGTCGAACGTTGAGGCAACGACTTCGCCGCGCACCGTGCGCTGCATGTCGGTAACTTCTTCTGGTCGTTCGTCGATCAGCAGGACGATCAAAACGACATCCGGGTGGTTGCTGGCAATCGCGTGGGCGATGTGCTGGAGCATCACGGTTTTGCCGGATTTCGGCGGCGCGACCAGGAGACCGCGCTGGCCTTTGCCAATCGGCGCAACGATGTCAATCACGCGACCGGTAATGTTTTCTTCTGCCTTGATATCGCGCTCAAGTTTGAGCACTTTGTCGGGGAAGAGTGGCGTCAGGTTCTCGAACAGCACCTTGTTCTTGCCCGCATCTGGCGGGAAACCGTTCACTGAGTCCAGCTTGGTCAGCGCAAAGTAGCGCTCGCCCTCTTTCGGCGTGCGCACTTCGCCTTCAATCGAATCACCCGTGTGCAGGTTGAAACGGCGAATTTGCGACGGCGAAATGTAGATGTCGTCGGTGCCTGCGAGATAGCTCGCTTCCGGCGAGCGCACGAAGCCGAAGCCGTCAGGCAAAACCTCCAGCACGCCAGCGCCAACGATGGCTTCGCCCTTTTTCGCCTGCTGCTTTAACAGCGCGAAGATCAGGTCATGTTTACGGAGTCGATTCGCGTTCTCAAGCTCATTGGCGAGTGCGATTTCGAGGAGTTCTGCGGCAGATTTTGTTTTGAGTTCAGCTATGTTCATGCTGTTAAAGGTGGGGGGTGTCGCTTGAAGATTCCCGAAGCGGCGACGGGGAGCGAGCCGCTCAACGAAAAAATCGGAGCAGGCACGCGAAAATGTGAAAGTTCAGTTGCGCCCTAAACGTAGGAAAAGTGCGCGATGATTTCTAAAGTTTTTTAGGGAGATTTAAGTCCCACCAGGACGGCGGGGCTGCAACAGAGACGAATTGTGACGCTGTTAGACGTTGCTGTCAACAAAGGCCGTCAATTGGGCTTTCGACAAAGCGCCCACTTTTTGCGCGGCGAGTTCGCCGTTCTTGAATAGCATAAGCGTCGGGATGCCACGAATTCCATACTTCGCAGCGATTTCGCGGTTGTCATCGACGTCCACTTTAGCGATCTTGACGCGACCCGCATGGCTGACAGCCACTTCTTCCAGAATCGGGCCAATCATCTTGCACGGGCCACACCATTCGGCCCAAAAGTCCACGAGCACTGGCGTGTCGGACTTCAAAACGTCCATGTCAAATGTGGCGTCGGTAACGTGAGTAATGTTGTCGCTCATGAGGGTTTTCGCTCCTGAATGCTCTAAAAGGCTGGCAAAGAATACGAATAGTAGTTGAAGTCCGGGCCGACCGTTTCAAGGGGTATCGGCTCACGATGTAGCGCTGTCCCCTTTATAATCGATTGGATTTCCCCGAAACTTTCAGCATTCCGATCTCATGAAACGCAACGCGTTAAAAGCTCTCAGCACCGCTGTCCTCATTGCCCTGTCCTCTGTCACTGGCATGACGGCATCGGCTCAGGCCCCCACCGGAGACGCTAAAGCCGGCGCTCAAAAAGTTCAAATG
>JBBRVM010000222.1:0-6469 GCA_038246865.1 Burkholderiales bacterium | reverse complement strand
CCGCACAGGTGTAGCCGCTACCCGCCGACACGTTAAGCGCCGTGGTGATACCCGCGACCAGAACCGGCGTGCTGCTGCTACTGGTGGTGGTGCCGTCACCGAGTTGCCCGAAGTCATTCTCTCCCCAGCACTGGACGCCGCCGCTGGAGAGCACCGCACAGGTGTGGCTGCTACCCGCCGAAAGTTGAACGCACGTCTCGGCGTGGACCGGCGTCAGTACCGAAATGAACGTCAACGCAAAGAGCACGAGCACGCGCCGAAGATCAGCAAAAATATCATGGACATGGACAACCCCACAATCAAGAGCGCCGCGCTGTACCGCACGGCTGGGTGAAAGACTTGGAAAAACTAATTGTGGCGCAGTCTCCCGGCAAACGGTGGAGAAAAACCGAAGTAGTGGGGAATATCGTTGAAGTGGACCATTGGTATCCTGTACAAATTCGACAATGACCAAAATGACGATTTAGCCCTCATGAAACGGCGGTTGTAGCGAAAAGCTGTAAGCTGAAAAGCGGGAGGAACTTCCTGACGACGTGCGATCAGGTGAACTTACGTCAAGCCGAGATGCGCGGCGATCAGTATTTGGTGGCCGCAAATACACCCGCGTCGAATCGCACGTCAAACGCGAACGTTTCTTTGAGGAAAGGCTGCGTACCTACCGCGTAGACGCGGCCCTTGAACGCCTTGTCGGTCAGGTTGGTGCCCTCAGACTTCAAATCACCGTGCGACCAACTGCCTTCCAGTGGCGGTACCGCAAATTGAACACCCAGCAGTTGGTTCTTGTCGCCGAACGAGAAAACCAGCGTCTGGACCTTGTTTGCCCGAAGCTCCAGGATGCGAGCGATGTGATCGGCCAGTGCCTTGGTCGACAACGGTTGATCGGAGACCAGCAGTCGCATCTTCAGCGATCCACTTTGTATTGGGAATGCGTACGCGTGCTTCAACTCGGTTTTTTTGCCATTGACCGTGATCGTTCCCTGGGCGGTGTTCTGCGCACCGGCATGAAGGGCGGCAACGGCCATTGAGAGCACCAGGAATCACAGAAAAAGGCGCTGCAAAAAATGGGACTGGCGTAGCGCCGGAATAGCAGTTTTCATGGTGATTCCGTGTGAGTGGTTGTGCGTGATGAGTCGGATTGCCAGCGCATCGCCAACCGGAAAGGCGCTGTTGCCTGACAGTTCGAGGCACTTCCGTTCAGGGGGACGCCAGCGCCTTTGCGACTTTGGTGAGATCGGGGTTGCTGAAGCCCATGGCGACCACGTCGACCACGTCGTCGACGCGCTGGATGAGAACCTTTGCCTGCAGACCACTTTTGGGCGGCATGGCGATAAGCGCCGCGCGTTTGCCGAGTCCGTTGATGGCTTGCCGTTTGCCTTTCATGGCGTCTTCCGAGTTCGTGACAACCATGTCCCACCAGTCATCAATACTCTTCACGGGGGTGAACTCACGTCCCCAGGCGCCGAGCGCCGGTTTGTTCCAGTGAGTGACGACCAGCGACTTCATCGAGCCAGAACTGCGACTCAACCAGGTGCATTCCAGCTGGCCAGGCTTTCGCTCGATCGCATCGTACGCGGTGAAGCCGGCCCCGGCTGCCGTTGTCAGCGCCTTCAACGGCAGCAGTTTTTCGCATCGCGCTTCCACGGTTTGTGCGGTCGCAGGGTTCGCGATGAAGGCAAACAACGCCACCGAAACTGCTACATTTTTATACGGTGAACGAATACCGCGTGATTGTGGATTCATGTGTTTCTCCCTTCAGAGTGGAGCGCATTTCAAGGGCGCGCACTAGCCCTTTTTCTTCTCCGACGCATCGATCAACCAACAGCCTTTGATCATCTTGAACGACATAACAGTGCCGCCGGCTTGCACTCGAGCGATGTTGCCGATACCGGGTAAGCCGCTTAATTCTGCGCTCAAATCGGGCCCGCCGCCGACCACCAGTTCGTCAAGTTTCGGTGGGCTTTCGGAGCTGACGCCCGAGTCTTTCGCTGCGGCTTCAACCTTCACAAAAAACTTTTCCATGTCGCGAGCGTAGGCGGCGTGATCGACGTTGGCGAATAGCTTCAACACTTCGGGCGAATACACGCGCTGCATGATCGGCTTCCCGATTTTTTTGATTGAAGGCGCCTTGTGCTTCTTCAGTATCGCGTCCAGTTCGAGCGACAATTTCTGCTCGGCTGCTTTGGCCTTGCGCGCCGCATCCGGTTTCTTCGACATGTCTCCTGCTAGCTCGCTTAGGCCCAGCACCATATGCGCCCCGACCGCATAGGATGATGATTCGCGTGCGCGCTTCTCCGGTGTTAGTGCGAGCATGACGCGTCCGGCGTCGCCGCTCTTCACGGCCGCACGCGCATGCTGCCACGCGTCAACCGGGTTGCCCGCACATGGCGTAGCTGCGGGCGTTTGCGCCGTGGCCACGCTGCTCATGAACAACAGGCTAGCGGCAATGCTTGAATGACAGAGTTTCATGCTGAGTCTCCGTAAGTGCGGCGTTGGGTGCTTGTTCTATAGAGACGCAATGTCGAACAAAGGTGCGCCACGTCGTCTTGCCTTACTCCGACGAACCGCCGCCACCTGAATCGCCGCCGCCGCCCGAATCGCTGCTGCCGGAATCACTTGAGCTGCTGCTTGAACTGCTGCTGTCGTACGATGAACCGCCGTCGTAGCCACCGCCGCCCCAGCTTGATTGATGCGCAAGCTTCGGCGTTTGCAGGCCGACGAATGCCTTCGCAAGGGCGGTTGCGACAACCGCAGAAATAAGCGTGGCGACAATGACGAATCCCTCGAACTCTAGCCGCGGTACAGTGCTGAGCGCGATCGCTATGCCAGCACCCGCACCGAGGAGATAGAGGTAGCGCATTTGAGCTTTTGAGAGTTCCCTGCTTCCGGGCGCGGCAGTTCCCTCCTTTGGCCGTGCCCATCGCGTGTCAGACATTCGTTCGCGATTTTTCCAGGCCACTGCTGCGGGAATCACCAGCCACACCAGCGCGACAAGCACGCCCCATAGGGTTTGCAGCACCCAAACCGTCCCCGCAAATGCAACGCAGCCACAAGCAAGGCCCGCAGCGTGGCGTTTACGGTAAGGCAATCGCGCCGACCCCGCACCGACGAAAACGAAGAGCGTGAGCACCAGCGTCAGGAAAATACCAACGAACAGGCGCTCTATGGGGCTCTTGGGTCGCTCCGGCTCAATCGTCGCGCTCGTGTTGCTACTGCCAGACTTCGCCTTCACGTCCGCCGCATAGATGCGCTCAAGCAGCGCGGCCACGCCCACCTTTACAGCGGCAGCGGGGCCAGTGGCGTCGAGCACGGGCCGCATGATCTCGGAAAGAATCCGCTTGGCGATGACGTCAGGTATCGCGCCCTCCAACCCGTAACCCACATGGATGCGCATGCGCCGCGTGGTGTTTTCGGTGGTGACTACCAGCAGCACGCCATCGTCTATGCCCTTGCGTCCGAGCTTCCATGTCGTGAACACGCGTTGCGCGAAGTCCTCAAGGGTTTCCGGCTCGGTGTTGCGCACGATCATGACGCCGAGTTGCGATCCTTTGTCCGTATTGAGCTTGCGTAGTTGCGCGACCAGCGCATCACGCTCCGGTGGCGACAAAACGCCCGCGTAATCTGCAACGAAACCCTGCGGCGGCAGCACGACAATTTTGGTATCGGGCTCGCTGTGCACCTGCGCTGGATAGCCGACGCTCAGCATCACCGTAATAACCGCAACTATGACTGAAACAAATCTATTCACGGCTGAGTTCCTGGGACAGGTGAACGATGAGGTCCATCGTTCATTTTTTTGTGCATCGTACCCTTCGGAAAAGACGCAATGCCACGTAAAGTCGCGCCATCGGGTGACGTAAGTGAGACGCAGTGCTGGCCTGAGCCCGGTCGCTGAAGCGCTCGCTGGTAAGGCGCAGGATGTAGCCGAGTATCGCCAACAGATTGCGTCTTGGCGCATGAAAAGATCGGATGCCGATTCAATTATTTTGCCGCTCTCGTGATCGCAGAAAATAGCCAACAGATAATGAACCCCACGAGGTAGCCATGAAGTCTTTGGGAAAACGCGCTGATGGATTGCGACTTGAACGCATGCAAGCCTCGCCGATGTGGGCGGGTGCAGGCTTCCGCAATATTCACCCGACGTTGCCGGGCCTGCGCGACAAAACAGTCGCGGGCCCAACGATCAGGGAGTTTCTGTCCGGCGGAGAGCGCCGCACCCCAGTCGGCACGCTGCCTGCATTGAACCCGCTGGACGCCTGGCTGAAAAAGCCCGACACTGGCCTGCGCGCCACCTGGCTCGGCCACTCTACCGTGCTGATCGAGATGGACGGCTTGCGCGTGCTCACTGACCCGGTGTGGGGCTCGCGCGCCTCGCCGTCACGCATCGTCGGCCCCAAGCGTTTTCAGCCGGTGCCTATCACGCTACGCGAACTGCCGCCGATTGATCTGGTCGTGATTTCGCACGATCACTATGATCACCTGGACTACCCCACGATTCGCGAATTGGCCAAACGCGACGTTCCCTTCGTCACTTCGCTCGGCGTCGGTGCGCACCTGGAAGCATGGGGTGTCCCCGCGCATCGAATCACAGAGCTTGACTGGTGGCAATCACACACACTGCCGAAAGCAGACTTCACCGTCACCGCCGCCCCGTCGCAACATTTCTCAGGCCGGGGCCTCAAGGATCGCAACGCCACGCTGTGGTCGTCGATGGTCATCCGCTCAAGGCGCCACAGCGCATTTTTCAGTGGCGACACCGGCCTCACCACCGAATACGCCACCATCCGCGAACGCCTCGGCCCTTTCGATTTGGTCATGCTCGAAGTCGGTGCGTTTCACCCATCATGGGGCGACATTCACCTCGGCCCCGAGAACGCATTGAAAGCTCACGCGCTGCTAGGCGGTGGTGCGTTCCTGCCCGTGCACTGGGGCACCTTCAGTCTCGCCGTACACGCATGGGACGAGCCGGTAGAAACGTTGCTGAAACTTGCGCCGAAGTTTGACGCGCAGCTCTTAATGCCGAGGTTGGGTCAGGCGGTGGAGCCTGCGCAGGTTGAAGCTGTGACGCCGTGGTGGCGGGGGGTTGATGATCGGAAGAAAAGCGCGAAAACGGTGGAAGAGCCTGTGGTGCAGACGCTACCTAAATCTATGCCTTGGCCTGTGGATTGAGTTGATCGAACAAGCGCGATCTACTCGCCTTTGCCAAGAGGTCGATCTCTTGGGATTCCATCGCTGATTTAAGCGGCGCAGCCAATCAGCCTTGCCGCATCGCTTCGCGCAAAATCCGGTTGAGTCGGCTTTGACATCCCGAGCCGACGGCCTTCAGCCATTCGAGCACATCAGCGTCGATGCGAACTGTGAGCTTTTTTTACGGGGCGGTAGAACTTCCCACGCTCTGCGCCCGCCCAGTCGGCAGCAGCCGTCTCGGGAATGTCAGCGAAACTGATTTCCGACTCTGGCCTGGCGAGCAGTGTTGCCAGCTCTGCTCGTAGTGCTTCAGGAACCTTGTTCATAAATTTTCCTTTCAACTGGGGTAGCGCGGCGCGCAGACATGATGCGAGTCTGTTCACCGCCATCGCCGTTGCTTTCGCCCTCGTCTTCCACCGTGTGTGCCACCAGCAAAATCAATAACGACTCACCGACCATGCCGATTGTTTGCCAACGCATCTCGCCGTTTTCGAATCGATCCTGACGCGACAGAGCCCGTGAGTTGTCAAATACAAGCTCCGTCAACTCGAAAGACACGCCGTGCTTTTCTTGATTGATTCGATTTTTGTTTAGCTTGGACGAAAAGCCCTTAATGACGTAACTACAATCCAGCTCCCAACGCATTCCGATACTTGACCATATCCAGCTCGGTCACCGCTGAGCCCGCGTTGCCCCAACTGCTGCGAATATGAGTGGTCAGCAGTGCGATGTCGGTGTCGCTGAGCAGGTGGTAATACGGCGGCATGCCGTGCGGACGCGGGTTGCCTTTGGTGGCGGGCGCAAAGCCGCCTTTGATGATGATCGAGATGACGTTCGTCGCGTTGGCCATCGTTACCGCGCGATTGCCTGCCAGCGCGGGGAACGCGTCGGCTTTGCCTTCGCCATTTTCGCCGTGGCAACTGGCGCAATGCTTCGCGTAAAGCGCCGCACCCACACCGTCGCTATTGCGCTGCGTAACGAGCCTTGTAGGCGCGCTGGACGTACGGGATGGTTCGGCTGAAGGCAGTGCTTTCAGGTACGTCGCCATTGCCAGCAAATCCGCGTTGTTCGCATATTGGGTACTTTGAAAAATGACCTCCGCCATCGGCCCAAGCGCCGACGCTTTCGGCGTTGCGCCATCCTTGAGCCACGTCGCGATCTCAACGAGCGACCAGTCAGCCCCACTCGCCTCGCTAACAACGGTCAGCGACGGCGCATACCAGTCGTTGCCGGGCATCATCGCGCCGTCGTACGCGTGGCCCGCGACCGACGCGCCGAGCGCGTT
>JBBRVM010000221.1:0-6482 GCA_038246865.1 Burkholderiales bacterium | reverse complement strand
CTCGCCGCGCATTTCCAGAAGCTCGGCGGGATTGCCATCAGCGAGTAACTCGCGATAACGCTCGATTTGTTTTTGTGGGTCTGGTGCGGCTTGCTGCGCCTGCGCCAAAAGCGGCAGCGCGGCAGTGACAACCAGTATCGCGATAAATTCGGATTTCATACTCTCCCCTTTTTTTGACCGCACCCAACTGCGGGGAGTACGTCGTGTTGCGGACCTTGCCCGCTGATCCTACACAAGGCGGGCAGCGCCCGCCCTACCCTGGCTAGGCTGGCGGGTTACGCAATGACCGCTTCGTCGCTGCGTTTGTCACCTTTGTTGTCGGTCCATGACACGACGACTTTGTCGCCTTTGGCACCACCCTTGAAGCTGAAGTTCATGACCGGGTTTTGCGACACGGCCGGGCCGAATTGCGCCGACAGAACGGTCTTGCCATTCCATGTTGCGGTCACATTCTGGATGTGATGGGCGGGAATCACGCTACCTGCGCTGTCTTTGCGCTGGCCGGTTTCCATGACGTGCGCCATAAGCACACGAACCTCGGTAATGCCGCCGTCTTTGAGTTGGGCGCGAATGCGCATTGGATCAGCCATCAGTATCTCCTTTTCGACGATTTTTCGTCGAACAAAAATTTAAGAAGCGCGCGAAAGATTGTCAGGCGACAAAGCCGTTCGCGCTGTGTACGAAGGTACACAAGTGAGGGGCTGACGAGGCCTGGCAACCTTGCAGCCGCTTCGACTTAACCGCCGCACCCACCGAGGGTTACCTTAACTTCTTTGGTTGCTACGTAGTACTTGCCACCGGCCTTGACGACCGCATGCACGTTAGAGCTTTGTCCCATTTTCACGCGAGTGCCGACATTGGCCTCGGTGCCTGCCAGGATTTCGAACTCGGCAGCCAGGCTCGATGGATTCTTCTCGACCAGAATCGAAATGGACTGCGTGTTCGGAATTTTGCTGGAGACTGCGATTGGCACCACGGCACCGTTCTCTGCGATGTCCGGCGCAGTAATGACGATATCGCCCGATTTTTCGGCGGCAGAACCACCCATCGCCTTGAGCACGTCATTCATGTTTTTGGCATCGAACGCCGCCTTGTTCCAGTCAGCAGCGAACGCGGTGACGGGCAGAACGCCCGCGCTGATAGCCGCCGCGATGACGGCTAGCGAGCCGCCCGTTTTGATCGCGACACGCCGCCTGTAGTTAATTGTTGTCATTTAATGACCCTCCGGTAATGTGTGAATGATGACATTTTAGGATTTGACCCGCTTGCGAGCGTTCGGTTTACCCGAAACAATGGTCCGTTATTGAAACTTTCCGGCGGCAATCCATTCGGCAATCGCCCGAATATCTGCGTCGGGCACATGATCCTGCGCTGGCATCGGGATACTTCCCCAGGCACCGGACCCTCCTGATTTGATGCGAACCACCAAGAGCTTTGCCGCATCAGATTTTTGCGCGGCGTACTTTTTGTGCACGTCGATAAAAGCCGGGCCGACGATTTTATTGGCAATGCCGTGGCAGGCCAGACAGGCGTGTTGCGCCGCCAGCTTGGCTGGATCCGTCGCTCCCGAAGCGGCCGATGCCGGGCCGGTCGCCACTTTGTTGACGCGTGCCGCAAGCGTGACAAATTCGGTGGGGGCCGGACGCAAGGTGTCGGCACCGCGCAAACCGCCGAGCATGCGGTTTTGCGCCGAAATGTCACCGTGCGCATTGCGTGCGAAATCGGGCAGGTGGCTGCTGATCGTCACTTTGGGTGCACAGTTTGTCATGCAAACTGAACCCTGAACGTCCGGTTTGGCCCCGAGTTCCCACAGTCCATGTTCGCGCGTTTTACCATTCCGGTTAGGCAGCAGATTATGGGTGGCCTGCATGTTTTTTTCCGACAGGACGTAGTCATTCGGGACGACTCCAGCCAGATTCAGAATGTAGGCAACGACCGCATAAACATCGTCAGTGGACAGACTTTTTGGCGCATTCCACGGCATGGCGCGGTTGATGTAATCCCACAGCACCGAGAGCTCGGAGAGCTTCATGAGCGTGGTGCGCTGCGGTACGGTGCCCGACCTCAAGGCAGCGACATGTCCGGTGCGAATGTCGTCCTTCGTGGTGTGGCCGATGATGGGTGTGAAGACCTCGTTCGATTCACCAAATGCGCCGTGGCAGTTTTCGCATTTGGATTCCCAGACTTCCTGACCACGCGCGACCGTACCCGAGCCCGCGGGCAGCCCTGCAAAATCGGGACGGACGTCGATGTCCCAGGCTTTGATTTCGGCGGGGGTTGCAAGGCGACCCAGATTGACAGGTGTTGCTGCAACACTAACCGCAGCCACGGTTAACACGCTTATCGCAGCGCGAGACGAGATGGATGCTAGGCGCACGGCGGCGACGTGTACTTGACGTACACGAGCCGTCGCGTAACGACGCAGACGCTCGTCGCAGCCTGCGAGAAGCGTGTTAACCGATCTGAACATTGCTGACCTCCCCATTCGCCGAGACGAGCCAGCTCTGAATCGCGTTGTTGTGATAGATTGACCGGGTGCCTCGCACCTTGCGCATTTCGCTGATGGTAGCCTGCACCTGGCCCGTCGAATCGGTCGCACGCGCCATGAGGATGGCGTCAGCACCGTCCCAGATCCAGTCGAGATTGAAGCGGGTGAGGCATTTGTCGAGGATCGGGGTTTCCAGCCGCGCCACTTTCCAGTTTTTGCCGCCGTCGACCGAGACATCCACCTTCCTGATCTTGCCGCGCCCGCTCCACGCGATACCAGTGATATTAAAAAAACCCTTGTCGACGAGCACCTGCCCGCCGGACGGCGAGGTGATGACACTTTTGACTTCCTGAATGCTCGAATACTGGCGGTGCTGGCCGTCGGGCATCAGATCGACGTAGTGCAGCGTCTCATCCTTCGTCGCGTACGGCATGTCGCCCACTTCGATACGCCGCAGGTACTTGACCCACGACACGCCCTGCACGCCGGGCACGACGAGGCGCAGCGGATAGCCGTTCTCCGGACGCAGCATTTCGCCGTTCATGCCGTAGGCGACCATCACATCGTCCATCGCATTAGAGAGGTTGATGGTGCGCGTCATGCTGCTGCCATCGGCACCTTCGGCGAGGATGAATTTTGCTTTTTTCATATCGATGCCGCAGTCGTCGAGCAGCCATTTCAGCGGCACGCCCGTGAACTCGCAGCACGACAGCATGCCGTGCGTGTACTGCACCGTCGGCACGGCCACATTGCCCCATTCCATACCGGTGTTGGCACCGCACTCAAGGAAGTGCATGCGCGAAACCGACGGCATGCGCATCAGATCATCCATCGTGTAAACCTTCGGGTTCTTCACGAGGCCGTTGATCATGAAGCGATGCTGCGCCGGATCAATATCCCACCAGCCCTGATGGTGCCGTTCGAAGTGCAAACCACTTGGCGTGATGATGCCGAAGAAGCCCTGCAGCGGCGCGAAGCTCACGCTGGCCGCGCCCACGCGCGTGAGGCCAGGGCTTTCACGGCGTTGCAAGTTTTCCTCGTATTTGGAGGGCAGGCCGTACGGGCGTGCGGCGACGGGCTGGCCGAGGCCTTTGCTGTGCGCGGGCAGATTCAGGATCGCAGGATCGCCTAGTGCGCCTGCTTGTGCGAACGCCCGCGGTGCAGCAGCGACGATGGACGCGGCACTTGCAGCAGCGAACGCCTTGCGCAAGAACGTACGACGATCATCTCGCGGCAAGCTCATCGCGTCACGCGTGAGGAAAAATTCTGGCGCTTTTTGTAGTCGGCCGAAGCGAGTCAAGCTCATAGCTGTGCTCCGTTGCTCACCTGAGCCTGCATCGATTTGTATTCGGGAACGCTCGCCTCAGCAGGCATGAATTGTGCGACCTGTGCCTGCAGCGCGCTCGCGGCCACCAGCTCGTCGCTTTCGCGTGAAACCAGGCTGATACAGGCGGTGCGGCAAATGTCGGTCAGCGTGCGGTCGGTGATCTGGTAGAGCGCCTGCGCGCCGACTTTGCGCCGCGAAGCCACAGAGGACAGGTGCAAATTGGATAGGTGACGCGACACCGCGCTCTGGGTCAAACCGGTCGCGACCATGACGTCGCTCACCGAGAGCTCCTGACTGCAGATCGCATGAATGACTTTAAGTCGCGACGTGTCGGACAACAGCGAAAAGTAGCGCGCTACTTTGTCGAAGACGGGTTCGAGTTCCTGCACCGTGATGTTCCTCCTGTACTTCAAACAATTATGCACATAAACGCATATTTGCAAATACGGGTTTTCCCGATTACCTCACGGTTTTCAGCTTTTTCGTGAAAGCACGGCTGAACAGGGGCTAGCAGCGTTAAATGCCACTAGTCGACAAACCGTCAATTAAATGAAAATCCCTTCACCAGTGGGGCTTTCAAGGCGAAACTATTAAAAGCTGTTACTGATACTTGACGCTGCAACCGTACGGTGTTGCCGTAGCGACGGACACTGGTTTGCCTGCCAGCGTCTCATCTAGCGCGGCGCGAACGAAGTTTTTCGCGGTCTTTACGTCCGCCGGATTGGCGCTGCGCTTGTCATCAATGCCGCCTGCGAAGACCAGCTTGCCAGACGGGTCGATCACGTACATGTGCGGCGTGGTTTTCGCGGTGTAGGCCTGACCGACTTTGCCCGACTCGTCCATCAGCAGGTACGACGCCGCAGCCTTCCATTCGCCATTCATCTTGGCGTTAAGTTTGGCTGGAGCCAAGTAGTCGGTGTGATTCTTCTCGGTGCTGTTAATTGCGAGCCAAACCACGCCTTTGGCTGTGGCATCCTTCTGCAGCGACTGCATGTTGTTCGAACCGTAGTGCTTCACCACGAACGGGCAGCCAGGATTCGTCCATTCGAGAACCACCGTTTTGCCCTTGAATTCGGAGAGTTTGACGGCTTTGCCATTGACATCGGTGAGACTGAAATCGGGTGCGGCCTGACCCACGGTGGCGGCATGCGCAGCGATCATTGCTGTGGTGGTGAGAAATACAGCGAGACGACGGATCATGAGGGCTCCTTGAAGTGGAATTAAGAGAACGTTCTTGTAGGAGCGGCTTGCCGCGACCCACGTCGATTGGCAAAGCCTGGTCGCGGCAAGCCGCTCTTACAAGAACACTACTTACGGCAACGCCGCTAACGCATCTTTGACGATACCCGTAGTTAACAGTTCCGGCAAGATCTGCGGCGCCTTTCCCGGCGCGTGCAACACGTACACCGGCACGCCGGAACGGTTCATCCCCGCGAGCGCCTCGGTGATCCGCTCATCACGGTTCGTCCAGTCGGCGCGCATCAATGTCACCTGCTTCTTCGCAAACGCCTGCTCGATCTCAGCGCGAGTGAGCACTAACCGCTTGTTTGCCTGACAGCTCACGCACCACGCGGCCGTGAAGTCGACGAATACCGGTTTGCCCTCAGCATTGAGCCTGGCAACGGCTGCCGGATCCCACGGCTGCCAGCTCACGCTGCCCGGTTTCGCCGGTGTCGATGCAGCCTGCGCCGGCTCGGAAACGGGCCACGCCAATGCCATAGCCAGAGCAGCCGCTGCAACGCCCGCCCAGCGGACACCGCTCTTCATTGAGCCAATCAGCCATGCCGCAAATGCCAATCCAACGAGCCCCAACAAAACAATCGCCGCGCCGTCCGCACCGGCCTGCAACGACACCACCCAGACCAGCCAGACCACCGTCAAAAACATCGGGAACGCCAGCAGCTGCTTGAACGTCACCATCCACGGCCCCGGACGCGGCAGCTTGTCCAGCCATTTCGGAAACCATGCGAGCAACACGTAGGGCAGCGCCATGCCGATACCTAAAGCAGCAAACACCGCGAGCGCTGCAACGGCGCTTTGCGTCAGCGCGAATCCTAGTGCCGCGCCCATAAACGGCGCAGTGCACGGACTCGCGGCGATCACCGCGAGCACACCCGAGAAGAACGAATCGACGCCAGGATGCTTCGCCTGCATCGAAAGTAGAGATGATGGCGCCAACTGACCGACTTCAAATGCGCCCATCAGATTGAGCCCGATCAGGAAAAAGATCACGGCCAAAACCCACACGACACCGGGGTTCTGAAGCTGGAACCCCCAGCCGACGGCGCTGCCAGCGCTCTTCAGTGCCAGCATCACGCCCGCAAGCGCGAGGAAAGAGAGGACTACGCCGATGGCGTAGAACAGGCCGTGTTGGCGCATTTCGCGCTCTAGTCCCCTCCCCCCTCGTGGGAGAGGGTTAGGGAGAGTGGGCTGGTGGCTAGCGGAGCCGAGGTCGTTGGCCAATCCACGGTCACCCTCTCCCCAACCCTCTCCCCTCAAGGGAGAGGGGGCCGAACCCTTGTCGCCACCATACTTCGCAAAACTCAAAATCTTCAGCGACAGCACCGGAAACACGCAGGGCATCAGGTTGAGCAGCAAGCCGCCCAGCAAGGCGAAGCCGATCGCCAGCGCCAGACCCAGCGGTGGCTCGGTGGCGCTGCCGGCCGG
>JBBRVM010000220.1:0-6521 GCA_038246865.1 Burkholderiales bacterium | reverse complement strand
CTTCGAGGCGCTTCTCCGTCACCTGAGCCGCGATGTCGGCCACCAGGCGGGCCTTGTTCACCTGATAGGGCAGTTCATGAATGACCAGCGCCTCGCGCTGACCCTTCATTTCTTCTGTGGTGACGCGCGCGCGCATGACCACGCGGCCACGGCCCGTGCGATAGCCGTTAACCACGCCCTCAATGCCGTAAATGAAGCCGCCCGTGGGGAAATCCGGTGCCGGAACATGCTCAATCAGCTCGTCAATCGTGATTTCCGGGTTAACCAGCATCGCCTGAACGCCGGTGATCACCTCAGCCAGGTTGTGCGGCGGGATGTTGGTCGCCATGCCAACTGCAATCCCGGACGATCCATTGACCAGAAGATTCGGAAATTTAGCCGGCAGAACCGTCGGCTCCTGCTCTTTGCCGTCGTAGTTTGGCTGAAAATCGACCGTTTCCTTGTCCAGATCGCCCAGCATCTCTGCTGCGAGCTTTTGCAAGCGGCACTCGGTGTAGCGCATCGCCGCGGCGTTGTCGCCATCAACCGAGCCGAAGTTGCCCTGTCCGTCGACCAGTTCGTAGCGCATCGAAAATGGCTGCGCCAGGCGAACCAGCGTGTCGTAAATTGACGCATCGCCGTGCGGGTGGAACTTACCCATCACCTCGCCGACCACGCGTGCGCACTTCACATACGGGCGATTGTGCACGTTATTGGCCTCATGCATGCCAAACAGCACACGACGATGCACCGGTTTGAGGCCGTCACGAACGTCCGGCAGCGCACGACCCACGATCACGCTCATGGCGTAATCGAGGTATGACGTGCGCATCTCCTGTTCGAGACTAATAGGTAGCGTTTCTTTGGCGAATTGATCCATGCGTCGGGTGTGAACCTTTTTTAGTCTTATTACAAGCAGCGAGCAGACGAGCGATTGACCAGTGCTGAACAACAAAAGCAGCAAAAGTGTCGAGGGCAACCCGTGATTTTAGTCTGTCTGGCCCGTTCTCTGAACGGCTGGCTAACCGGTCAAGTTGCGTATCTGCCACAGATGATGACCCGAATCACCTGTGTGCCCCGTCCCAATGACATTTGCGCGTTGCAAGCCTCAAATACCCAGTGTTATATTGCGTTAGGAGGGAGCTTTGTGTCGCACGCTTGGGTAAGTTTGAGTGCGTTTACTGCAAAGTAGCCCGTGACATCGTCTCAAGCCTTCAAGGGGTACAAAATCAATGAAACTTCGCTTAATCGCTAGCGCTGTCTCGACCGCAGTGGTTGCGCTTTCCGCGAGCGTAGTATTCGCGCAAGCCACACCGGCAAACAGCGCCTATCTACTTTCCGCCACAGGTGCTGCAAACAACAACGTCGTTCGCAGTGGCCGTTATGGCACCAACAACGCCTCGTGCAATCTGTGCTGGCGTACGTCCTACTGGACTCCAGCGATGGCGATCGCTGAATGTGATCCAGACCTCGTGAAGAAGGCCGTTGCTGCTGTTCCTGCCGCTCCGTCCGCTCCAGTGTCTCCACCAGCCGCCACTGCGCCAGTCAGACCTGTAGCACCGTCAGCCGCTCCAGCAGCGCCTGTTGCGCCACCAGCACCGTCGGTCCAGAAGATCACACTCGCTTCCAAAGCGCTGTTCGACTTCGACAAGGCCATCCTGAAAGCTGACGGCCAGGCCGTTCTGGATCGCGAAATTGTTTCGCGCATCAAAGAAGTGCAAAAGCTTGAGCTCGTTCTGGTTACCGGTCACACAGATCGCCTCGGTTCACAGCAATACAACCAGAAGCTCTCCGAGCGTCGCGCAGCTGCTGTTGCCTCGTTCCTGGCTGGCAGAGGCGTTGCTAAAGACAAGATCGAAACCCTCGGCATGGGCAAAACGCAACCGGTTCCGGGCGTCGTCTGTGACCAGAAGAACCGTAAGGCTCTGATCGCTTGTCTGCAACCGCATCGTCGCGTTGAAGTCGAAGTCAAAGGCGAAATCGTTATCCGTCGCTAAGACTTAACGGTTACTCGGCTTAAGCTTGGCCCCGCTTCGGTGGGGTAGAGTTAAAAAACCCCGCTGCGGCGGGTTTTTTTGTTTCTAACGCCTGCAAACTGTACCCGTGTCGAGCTCCTCACACACGCAGCCTGCTCGCAACTGCACAATTAGGTACGTCATCATGAGTCCCATCGGTAACACGCTCGTCTCTGCCCGTTGGCTGATCACCGCCACCACCAACGGCGTTCGCACGATTGAAGATGCAGCGCTGATATTTAATGACGCTGGCATCATCACGGCCCTCGGCAGCGCCGCAGATCTGGCAAATAGCGAGAACATTGCCTACCGAATCGATTTGCCCAACCACTTGCTCGCCCCCGGCCTGATCAACGCTCATTGCCATGCCGCGATGAGCATGCTTCGCGGAGCCGCCGACGACTTGCCGCTGCACCGCTGGCTGCAAGAGCGCATCTGGCCGATGGAAGGCGAACTGGTCGACGAAGCCTTCGTGCAAACCGGGGCCCAGCTCGCGGTGGCGGAAATGCTGCTCGGCGGCACGACCACTTGCGTGGACATGTATTTCTACTCACGCGCCGTGGCCCGTGCTTTTCTCGCCGCAGGAATGCGCGGCGTCTTAGCGCTGCCGGTCATAGATGTTCCGACGCGTTACGCGTCGGATGCCGACGCGTACATTACGACTGGCCTTCTGGTTCGCGACGAATTTGCGGACGAGCCACTGCTTTCATTCGCCCTTGCGCCACACGCGCCTTACACAATCAGCGACGCCACATTCACCCGCGTGCTCGCGTTCGCCAATGAACTCGGCCTGCCCATTCACACGCACCTCCAGGAAACCGCGCAGGAAGTAACAGACGCCGTTGCACAATCGGGCGAACGGCCGACTGCCCGACTCGCACGCCTGGGTGCGTTGGGTCCGGATTTTTTCGCGGCCCACTGCGTGCATTTGAACGAAGACGACATTGCGACTTTGGCGCGCTACGGCTCGTCCGTCGTACATTGCCCCTCTTCGAATTTGAAGCTCGCCAGCGGCCTCGCACCGATCACACAAATGCTCGCCGCAGGCATCAACGTCAGCCTCGGCACCGACGGCGCCGCGAGCAATAACCGCCTCGATATGTTCGAAGAAATGCGCCTCGCAGCGCTGGTCGGCAAGGTACAGGCCAATGACGCCTCTGCCGTCAACGCCGCGCAAGCGTTCACGATGGCCACGCTGGGCGGCGCGCGCGCAACCGGCCTGGCCAACGTCACTGGGTCGCTAGAAATCGGAAAGGCCGCCGACATGATCGCGGTTTCGCTCAACTCACCTGGCATGACACCCCTCTTCGACCCGATTTCGCACTTCGTTTATGCCGCATCGCGCTCCGACGTCAGCGACGTTTGGGTAGCGGGCGCGCAGCGCGTGAAGGACCGGGCACTCACCGGCGCAGCGGCCCACACAATGGCAGAATTGGCACCCCGCATTCAAAGCATCAGCGAGCGCGTCGCAGCGCTTCGCCAGTAAAAAGCAGTACCCATGACCACCGCTCACGCCAACGATAACCAAAATCGCAACACCGACCCCGCAGAGTTAGCCAAATTTTCCGCCCTGGCCAGCCAGTGGTGGGACGAAAACGGCAAATTCCGACCGCTGCACGACATCAATCCGCTGCGTCTCTCGCTGGTGGACGAACACGCGGCGGGAGTGAAAGGAAAAAAGGCGATCGATATCGGCTGCGGCGGCGGCCTCGTCTCCGAGGGCCTAGCCCGCATGGGCGCGCAAGTCACAGGCATCGACATGGCGACCAAAGCGTTGGCGGTCGCCAAACTGCATGCACTAGAATCGAACGTCGTCGTCAATTACCGTGAAATTACGGCGGAAGCGATGGCCGAAGAGGCCGCTAGCCAATTCGACATCGTCACTTGCCTGGAAATGCTCGAACACGTCCCCGATCCCGCCTCAGTCGTAGCCGCCTGCGCCAAACTGGCCAAACCCGGCGCACACCTCTTCTTCAGCACCATCTCCCGCACGCCGAAAGCCTACGCGCTGACCGTTCTTGGCGCGGAATACGTACTCGGTCTGCTGCCCAAAGGCACCCACGAATACGCCAAATTCCTGAAGCCCTCCGAGCTAATCGGCTTCGCCAGAGCCGCTGGGCTTGAGTTGGTCAAAATGCACGGCATGTCCTATAGCCCATTTACGCATGTCGCCAAATGGTGCGAAGACACCAACGTGAACTACATCGTCGTCATGCGAAAGCCTTAGCAGCTTTTTCATGAAACGACAACTGCATCGGGGCTAGTCAGCGTTTTGTAATCTTGTCGATAAGCGCTTAAATGGCCGTTTAGCCCCGATGAAATGGACGTTTCAGGACAAAGCTATGGGCGTAGTGACCAAGCGTATCGACACAGGGGCGGCTACAAAATCCCGACGCTATTTACCACAGCGGCTTGCTAGAATTACGGCTCATTGGGCGGTTAGCTCAGCGGTAGAGCACTGCCTTCACACGGCAGGGGTCACTGGTTCGATCCCAGTACCGCCCACCAATGAAATCAAGGACTTACGAGAAATCGTCGGTCCTTTTTCTGTTTTGGGTGTCTCATAACGTAGCGCCAAGGCGTGGCATTTGCGCCGCTAAATCCGCGCGGCCCTGCCAAATCCCATCGAGCAAAACTTCATTCGGTTCAAAGTTGGCCTTATAGGCCATCTTGTCGCTGTCGCCAATCCAGTAGCCGAGATAGACGTATTCAAGTCCCAGAGACTTCGCTTGCTCGATCTGCCAAATGACGCCGAAGGTCCCTAGACTCCCTTTGATGGAGGGATCGTAGAAGGTGTAAACCGCCGAGAGGCCATCACCCAGCACGTCGATGAGGCTCACCATTGCGAGCTGTCGCTTTTCGTCGCGGAACTCGACGAGCAAGGTTTCGACATGGCTTTGCAGGAGGAAATGTTGATACTGCTCGCGGCTGTCGCTGTCCATGCCGCCGCCGTGATGGCGAAGACGTTGGTATTTCAGATAGAGCTCGTAGTGCTCAGCGCGATATTCGAGCGGCACGAAACTGACGGTGAATTGCTGGCGATGCCGCTCCCACGCTCGCTTCTGGCTGCGCGTGGGGACAAACGTGGCAAGAGGAACACGCAGCGGCGTGCAGGCGTTGCAGCCGTCGCAATGCGGTCGATAGATGAAAGTGCCGCTGCGGCGAAAACCGACGCGCAGTAGCTCACCGTAAACGTTTGCGTTGATGAGATGGCTGGGGGTGGCCACCTGCGAGCGCGCGGTGCGACCGTCGAGATAGCTGCAAGGATACGGTGCCGTGGAGTAAAACTGAAGCGCCTGCCACGGCACCTGTGCAAGGTCATTAAGCTTACTCATGCTGAGGTGCCAAGCAAATCATCCAGCAAATCCCGATCAAACTTCCATGCACCAGAACGCAGTGCATTGGCGTCTGAGTGTACCAACCGCGAAAGCCGCTGTAGGAAGTCTGCGCGCGAAATCGGAGCTGCGCCCAGCGAGGCAAGGTGATCGGTATTTTGCTGGCAGTCAATGAGCTCGAACTGCCAGCGTCTGAGCTGTGTAACGAGGTGGGCAAATGCAATCTTCGACGCATCGGTGCGCCGCATAAACATGCTCTCGCCAAAGAACACTCTACCCAGCGCGATTCCATACAGCCCGCCGACCAGCTCGCCTTCGATCCATGTTTCAACGGAATGTGCCAGTCCGGCCCGATGCAAGGCGCTGTAGGCACTGACAATCGCGTCGCTGATCCAGGTGCCGCCCTGCTCTGGCCGTGGCTCGGCGCACGCACGCATCACTGCGTCGAAGCAGGTGTCGGTGCGAATTTCAAAATTCGAATATTTAAGCGTTTTGCGCAGGCTGCGATGCAGATTGAAGTCCTGCGGCGTCAACACCATCCGCGGATCCGGACTCCACCAGAGCACCGGCTGGCCATCGCTGTACCACGGGAAAATGCCGCGCTCGTAGGCTGCGAGCACAAGTTCAGGGGTGAGCTCCAACCCCGCACATAACAATCCGTTGGGGTCAATGAGCGCCGTATCCGCTGGGGGAAACGGGTCGCCGGGATTGAGCCAACCGATCACCGCTATTCGCCCATCTGCAAAAGCAAACCGCGCTCGCGCCCCGACTCAACAAAACGCCAGAACAGGAACGCGCAGCCGGCGAAGTAAACGACGTTGAGCAGCATCGAAATTCCCAGCAAATTCCACGCGATACGGCCCTCAATCAAGGCTGCCCGCATCGCCTCAAACGCCCACGCAGTCGGCAGTGCATAAGCCAACGTTTGCAGCCACGCCGGCAATACTGAGATCGGGTAGTACGCCCCCGAAAGCGGACCGATCAAAAACACGACGGCCCAGCCAATCTCCTCCGCACCCAGACCAAAGCGAAGTACCAAGCCATTTGCCAACAAGCCGACGGCCCAACCAAATATCAGCAGACAGCCCAAACACAAGGACAGCCCCAACGCCTGATGCGCCACCTTGAGATCGAAGAACATCACTGCGACCAGCAAGGCCATGCCGGACCCAATCAGCACCCGCACAATGCT
>JBBRVM010000219.1:0-6536 GCA_038246865.1 Burkholderiales bacterium | reverse complement strand
ACCGCGTTAGCCGAAATAATTGCCGATGGGATGTTGCACATTTTTCCGTCAACCAGGATCGCCTTATGGCTAACCAGTTGGCGGGCTTCTGCGCGCGTTGAGCCGAAGCCCATGCGATAGACGACGTTGTCGAGACGCGATTCGAGCAGTTTCAACAGGTTCTCACCGGTTGAGCCTTTACGACGATCCGCCTCTGCGAACGTGCGGCGGAATTGACGCTCAAGTACGCCGTAGATACGACGCAGCTTTTGCTTTTCGCGCAGTTGCAGACCATAGTTCGACAGGCGCTGGCCAGATTTGGCGCCATGCTGACCTGGAGCAACTTCCAGTTTGCATTTGCTGTCGAGCGAGCGACGAGCGCTCTTTAAAAATAAGTCAGTTCCCTCACGACGAGAGAGCTTGCACTTGGGGCCGGTGTAGCGAGCCATTAGTTTTTCTCCTCTCGTGAATTACATGCGACGACGTTTAGGCGGACGGCAGCCGTTATGCGGCACCGGCGTCACGTCGGAAATGCTGGTGACCTTGATCCCCAGCGCGTTCAATGCGCGAACTGCGCTCTCACGACCCGGACCCGGGCCTTTGATCTGAACTTCGATGTTCTTCACGCCACACTCAACGGCGACTTTACCGGCGGCCTCGGCTGCAACCTGAGCTGCAAACGGCGTCGACTTGCGCGAGCCCTTGAAGCCAGCGCCGCCCGACGTTGCCCATGACAGGGCATTGCCCTGGCGGTCAGTGATCGTGATGATGGTGTTATTGAAAGAAGCGTGTACGTGGCAGATTGCCTCGGAAACGTTCTTTTTGACTTTTTTACGAGCGCGGGCAGCGGCCGTGTTTTTTGCTGATGCTTGTGCCATGATTTATTTCTTAGCCTTTCTTGCCAGCAATCGCCTTGCGCGGACCTTTGCGCGTGCGAGCGTTGGTGCGCGTGCGTTGGCCGCGCGCTGGCAAGCCTTTGCGATGCCGCGTTCCACGGTAGCAGCCAAGATCAATCAGACGCTTGATGCTCATTGTGACTTCACGACGAAGATCACCTTCAACCGCGAACTTGCCAACCTGCTCGCGCAGTTTGTCGAGCTCAGCATCGGTGAGATCCTTGATTTTCTTGTCTTGCGCGACGCCAGCCTCGTCACACACTTTACGTGCGCGCGTGTTGCCGATGCCAAAGATTGCGGTCATCGCAACCCATGCATGTTTGTGATTGGGGATGTTGACCCCGGCGATACGTGCCATAGTTGGTCTCCTTCCCTATCCCTGGCGTTGCTTGTGACGCGGATCAGTGCAGATCACGCGGACCACGCCCTTACGGCGAATGATTTTGCAATTACGGCAAATCTTCTTTACCGAAGCGTTGACTTTCATGTGTCGTTTCCTGTTTTGGTTATTTGGCGCGGAATGTAATCCGTGCCCGTGTCAAGTCATACGGCGTCATATCGACCGTTACCTTGTCACCCGGCAATATCTTTATATAGTTCATGCGCATCTTGCCGGAGATGTGCCCTAGGACAACGTGCCCGTTTTCTAACTTCACTCTAAATGTCGCGTTAGGCAACATTTCAAGGATCTCTCCCTGCATCTGGATCATGTCTTCTTTCGCCATGCGCTTAGACTTTTAATCCACCTTTCAGGTTAGCCTTTTTCAGCAATGAATCGTATTGCTGGGACATCATGTACGCCTGTACTTGCGTCATGAAGTCCATAGTCACAACGACCACAATCAACAAAGATGTGCCGCCAAAATAAAACTGTACGTTCCATGCGCTGATCAGGAATTCCGGAATCAGGCACACGACGGTGATGTAGATTGCACCAATCAGGGTCAAGCGAGTCGTAATCTTTTCGATGTACTTTGCCGTCTGATCACCAGGACGATAGCCGGGAATAAAGGCACCGCCCTTTTTCAGGTTCTCGGCGGTTTCCTTTGGGTTGTACTGAATCGCCGTATAGAAGAAACAGAAGAACACTATAAGCGCCGCGTAGACGATCATATGAATCGGCTGCCCCGGTCCCAAAGCGTTTGCCACATCGCGCAACCACGACGGCCCCGTACCCGGCCCTATGAAGCCAAGGATGAGCGGTGCGAAACCAATCAGGCTCGAAGCAAAGATCGGTGGAATCACGCCAGCCATGTTGAGTTTCAACGGAAGGTGCGAGCTTTGACCGCCATACACCTTGTTGCCGACCTGACGTTTGGCATAGTTGACCAACACCTTGCGCAAAGCTCGCTCAAAGAACACGACTGCCGCCGTCACCACGATCACCAGAGCGATCAGGAACAGCAGTTTAAGGATGCTCAGATTGCCTGATGATTGAAGCTCTAATGTGTTCTTCAAAGCAGCAGGGAGCCCCGCAGCGATGCCCGCGAAGATCAGCAGCGAAATACCGTTGCCCAAGCCACGTTCGGTGATTTGCTCACCCAGCCACATCAGGAACATCGTTCCCGTGACGAGCGTTATCGTCGTGATAATGCGGAAGGTCAGCCCAGGATCGGTTACCAAGCCTGGCTGGCTTTCAAGGGCCGTAGCAATGGCGATCGCCTGAAACAACGCCAGAAACAAGGTGCCGTACCGCGTGTACTGGGTAATCTTGCGACGCCCAGCTTCACCCTCTTTTTTCAACGCTTCAAGCGTTGGCACCACGACCGACGCGAGCTGCATGATGATGGAAGCGGAGATATAGGGCATGATGCCCAATGCGAGAATCGAGAAGCGCGACAAAGCGCCGCCCGAAAACACGTTCATCAGGCCCAGAATGCCGCCTTGCTGGGACTTGAAAAGCTCTTCAAGCACAGACGCATTAATGCCCGGAACCGGTACGTGCGTACCGATGCGATAGACGATCAACGCGCCCAACAAGAACAAAAGGCGACGTTTGAGGTCGCCATATTTGTCGCCAGGTTTTTTAGCTGGGTTTAACGCCACGCGCTTTTCCTAAATTCGCTTCAGTGAAGAAACGAGTGGATTATTCAAATTTGCCGCCAGCGGCTTCAATGGCCTTGCGAGCACCGGCAGTTGCGCCAACACCACGTATCGTAACTGCGGTAGTGATGTCACCACCGGCAATTACTTTGCACATCTTGGCATCATTTGCGATCAATTTGGCGGTTTTCAATGCCAGCATGTCGACTTCGGTCAAACCGAGTTTGGCCAACATACCCACAGTCACCTGACCACGGAAGTCACGCATCAGCGATGTAAAGCCACGCTTTGGCAGACGACGCTGCAAAGGCATTTGACCGCCTTCGAAACCAATCTTCCTCGATGCGCCCGAACGCGATTTTTGACCGTTGTGACCGCGACCGGCAGTCTTGCCTAGGCCGCTGCCCATGCCGCGAGCAACGCGACGGCGGGTTTTCTTTGAGCCTTCTGCAGGCTTGATCGTATTGAGTTGCATGTTTGCGTCTTCTTACAACTTAGGCGACTACGACTACGAGATGACGAACTGTGTTCACCATGCCGCGGGCCGAAGGCGTGTCAACGAGAGTGCGAATGTTGCCCATGCGCTTGAGGCCCATGCCCTGCACAGTAGCAACCTGATTGGACTTAGCACCGATCGGCGACTTGACCAATTTAACTTTAAATGTCTTGGCAGTCATGATCAGGCTTCCGACAACTGTTCAACCGACAGGCCACGCTTGGCAGCGATTTCGCCTGGGGTCGATACGCGCTCAAGTGCGTTGAGCGTCGCACGAACCACGTTGTAGGGGTTCGTTGGGCCGAAACACTTGGCGAGCACGTTAGTCACGCCAACCACTTCGAACACCGCGCGCATTGCGCCACCGGCAATCACACCGGTACCGTCAGATGCGGGCTGAATCAGAACAGTCGTCGCGCCATGCTTACCCGTCACCGCGTGATACACGGTACCGGACTTAAGGCTGACCTTGATCATCTGACGACGGGCTTGTTCCATCGCCTTTTGAACACCGACTGGCACCTCTTTCGATTTGCCCTTGCCCATGCCAACGCGACCATCGCCATCACCGACCACAGTCAAAGCGGCGAACGCCATGATGCGACCGCCCTTCACCACTTTGGTGACGCGGTTCACACTAATCATCTTCTCGCGAAGGCCGTCACTCGGCTCATCGTTTTTCTGTACTTGGGGACGTGCCATCCTAGTACTCCTTTAGAACTTAAGACCGCCGGCGCGCGCAGCCTCAGCGAGGGCTTTAACGCGACCGTGGTATTGATAACCAGAACGGTCAAATGCGACCACTTCAACGCCAGCGGCTTTCGCCTTCTCAGCGATGCGTGCACCAACCAGTTCAGCGGCAGCTTTGTTGCCACCGTTTTTCAGGTTGGCGCGCACTTCGGCTTCAGCCGTCGATGCGCTGGCGAGCACTAGACTGCCGTCACCGGAGATGATTTGAGCGTAGATATGCGAATTGCTACGGAAAACCGCGAGGCGCGTTGCCTGCTGCGCAGTCATTCGCAGACGCGTTTGACGAGAGCGACGAATCCGGGCGGCTGCTTTACTTTTGTTCATTTAGTGCCCTGCCTTACTTCTTCTTGGTTTCTTTGAGCGCAACGACTTCATCCGAGTAACGAACGCCTTTGCCTTTGTAGGGCTCTGGCGGACGATAGGCGCGGATTTCAGCGGCAACCTGACCCACCTGCTGGCGGTCGTAGCCAGATATGATGATTTCGGTTTGCGTTGGCGTGACCACTTTGACGCCATTCGGCATCTTGTGAGCCAGCGGATGCGAGAAGCCTAGCGACAGGTTCACCGTATCGCCAGCAGCGGCGGCGCGGTAACCCACGCCAACCAGCGTCAGCTTCTTCGAGAAACCTTCGGATACGCCTTTGACCATATTGGCCACTAGCGCGCGACAGGTACCCGACATTGCACGGCTATGTTGATCGCCATTGGCGGGATCATAAGTAATCTGGTTTTCTTTGCGTTCCATCTTGACCGAGCCGCCGAAATCATGAAACAAAGAACCGAGTGGCCCTTTGACGTCAATTCGACCACCAACCAGTGCGACTTCAACTTTCGCTGGAATATCTACGGGGTATTTAGCAACACGTGACATTTTGCATCCCCCTTAAGCGACCGTGCAGAGCACTTCGCCGCCCATGCCCAGGCTGCGTGCTTTGCGGTCAGTCATCACGCCCTTGGGCGTAGACACGATGGCGACACCGAGGCCGTTCATCACGCTTGGCAAATCATCTTTGCCACGATAGATACGAAGACCGGGCTTGCTGATGCGGTGGATCGCCTCGATAACAGGGCGGCCGGCGTAATATTTCAAGCCGATTTCGAGTTCAGCAATTTTGGCCGCATCACCTGCAACCTTGAAATCTTCGATATAGCCTTCGTCTTTAAGGACGCGAGCGATCGCGGCTTTGACTTTGGAAGCCGGCATCTTGACCGACAGTTTTTCCATGGCTTGCGCGTTTCTGATACGAGTCAACATATCAGCAATAGGATCGGACATACTCATAACCGAACCTCCTTACCAGCTAGCTTTGGTGAGACCTGGGATCTCACCTCTGAATGCAAGCTCACGCACCTTGTGGCGCGCGAGACCGAATTTGCTGAACACGCCACGCGGACGACCCGTCAACTGGCAACGATTGCGCAGGCGGGTCGGATTAGCGTTACGTGGGAAAGCCTGCAATTTGGCGCGTGCATCGGCATGCGCTTCTTCACCAGCTTTGCTGTCAGCAATGATTGCCTGTAGTGCCGCACGCTTTTTGGCGTACTTGGCGACGAGGCCTTCGCGTTTCTTTTCGCGATTGATAGTGGCTAGTTTTGCCATTTTGTTCTCGCTTGACTTTAAGCCGTTTGCGGGGCGCGGAATGGGAAACGGAACGCAGCCAGCAAGGCTTTCGCTTCGTCGTCGGTTTTGGCGGTGGTTGCGAACGTGATGTTCATGCCACGCAGTACGTCAATCTTGTCGTACTCGATCTCGGGGAAGATGATTTGCTCTTTCACACCGAGGTTGAAGTTGCCACGGCCATCGAAACCACGCGGCGAGATGCCGCGGAAGTCACGAACGCGGGGCAGCGCAACGTTCACGAAACGGTCGAGGAACTCGAACATTTGTTTGTTGCGCAGCGTCACCATCGTACCGACGGGATAGCCTTCGCGAATCTTGTAGTTCGCGATTGCTTTTTTCGCCTTGGTCACGACCGGCTTTTGACCGACGATTGCCGTCAGATCTTTAGTCGCGTGCTCAAGGACTTTTTTGTCGCCAACCGCTTCGCCAACACCCATGTTGACCACAATCTTGGTCAAACGCGGCACCTGCATCACGGATTTGTAACCGAACTGTTTGACCAGTGCAGGTACGATTTCTTTGCGGTATTGCTCTTGTAAACGGGCCATATTTTTCTCCCCGCCTAGACCGGTTGGCCGGTCGATTTGAAGACACGCTGCTTGCGGCCATCATCAAGCGACTTGATGGTGACGGCGTCAGCTTTTTGCGTGCCTGCGTTGTAGATTGCGACATTCGACGACGAAATCGCCATTTCTTTAGTCATGAGGCCGCCAACTTCGTTTTTCATGGGGTTCGGCTTGACAGCGCGCTT
>JBBRVM010000218.1:0-6536 GCA_038246865.1 Burkholderiales bacterium | reverse complement strand
GGGGTATTACCTGCTCATGCGTTTGATGGCGCGGCGCGTGCCGCGACAGCGCGTTTGGTTATGAGCGCTGTTCGGGGCTGGCGCCGCTCCTACAATCAGCGTACCTGATTTCATAAGTCTGCTGTGGCCGTTCAAGCCAAAAAATCCACCCCGCAACGTGCCTTCGTACTGCATAGCTATGCGTACAAAGAGTCGAGCCTGATTGTTGATCTCTTTACGGTCGATAATGGGCGTATGGCGGCGGTGGCAAAGGGCGCAAAGCGACCGGCGTCGAACATTCGTGGCGCTCTGCTCTCGTTGCAGCCGGTCGAGGTCATATTCAGTGGACGCGGTGAAGTGAAAACGCTCACGCAAGCACAGTGGCTGCCCGGCCAACCCTGGCTTACAGGACAAGCCCTGATGTGCGGAATGTATCTGAACGAACTACTCATCAAACTCCTGCCGCGAGAAGACCCCCACCCCGAGCTTTTCGAGAGCTACGCGGCAGCACTATTGACGCTCGCTGAGAGCGACGAGCACAGCGCGATCCTGCGTGAATTTGAAACGAGTTTGCTTGCTGAAATGGGCTACGGTTTGCAGCTCGTGTGCGACGTGAAAACCGACAAGCCGCTGGTCGCTGAAACGCTTTATCGCTATGACCCGCTTTCGGGCCCCAGCGAAGCTGGCAACGGATTTGGGCCCGTGGTACACGGTGAAGCGCTGCTGGCGCTTGGCCGCGGGCGCTTCGAAAATTCCGCCGTTGCTGCCGAAGCGCGTGACTTCGTGCGCACCATCATCAATTTTCATCTCGAGCAACGTAAGGTGAAAACGTCTGGCGTCATGCATGATCTGCGGATGCTCGCCGAGCGGCTGGATGTGAAACCTGTCAAGCCGACGCGCAAGACCGCCGCCCTTGCGCTGGATAAGGCATGATCGTCGGTATCGGCACCGATATTGTCTTGATCTCTCGCATTGGCGACACCTACGCGCGTCAAGGCGCAGCGTTCACGCGGCAGTTGTTAAGCGAGGCAGAGCTCATTGAATTTAGCGCCGTCAAGCAACCAGGCCCATGGCTCGCCAAGCGGTGGGCCGCAAAGGAGGCGTTCGGCAAAGCAGCAGGAACGGGCATACTCGTGCCCGTGACGCTCTCCGGTGTCGGCGTTGGGCACGACGTGCTCGGACGCCCCTTTTTTGAGCTCGCGCCCGCCGTTCAGGACCATCTGAAAATGTTAGGAGTTACTCAGACTCATCTCAGTATTTCCGACGAACGCGAACACGCAATTGCCTTCGCGATTTTTGAAAGTTGAGCTTGAACGCAGGACATTTTCAATTCCCCTCCGGTCATCCTGAGCGCGCGAAGGGTCACGTTGCATACTGCGACCTGAATTCGCGCTTTGCCATCTGATCCTTCGCTGTAGCCTGGGATGACAACATATAACCACTTATATCCAGGCGCCCGGACTATCTATGCCTCGTAAATTGTTCATCGGGAAACGACTTCCCCTCGGCCCCATCATGACCTCGATTGACGGCGTAGAACTCACCGCTGAAGATCGTGAAATCCTCTGTCATCCACTGATCGGCGGCGTGATTTATTTCGCGCGAAACTTTACTGATAAAGCGCAACTCGCAGCGCTGTCAAAAGAGATCAAAGCCTTGCGCGAACCGCAGTTGCTGATCGCGGTCGATCACGAAGGAGGCCGCGTACAGCGCTTCCGCGAAGGCTTCACCGAGATTCAACCGATGCGCTCGCTGGGCGATTTATGGACGACGCATCCACCCTCCGCTCGCTCCCGCGCCTTTGAAATCGGTTTCACGATTGGTCACGAACTGGGCGAGGTTGGCATCGACTTCACCTTCGCGCCGGTACTCGATCTCGACTATGGCGAATCCACGGTCATCGGCCACCGCGCCTTCCACCGCGATCCGGGCGCAGCCGCAGCGTTAGCCACAGCCGTGATGCAAGGCCTGCGTGCCGAGGGTATGGCCGCAGTCGGCAAACACTTCCCCGGCCACGGTTTTGTCAAGGGCGACACCCATTGGGAACGCCCCACCGACGACCGCGATTTCGCAACGGTGTTAGCGGCCGACCTGATCCCCTTCCGCGAACTCATCGCCGCAGGCATCGACGGCATCATGGCCGCGCACCTGATCTTCCCAAATATCGACCCACAACTCGCAGGCTTTTCGCCGTATTGGTTACAGGAAATTTTGCGTCATAAACTGCACTTTAAGGGCGTCATCTTTACCGATGATTTGGGGATGGTGGCAGCACACGCGGCAGGTGATTTGACTGAGCGTGCCGAAGCCGCCGTGCAAGGCGGCGCCGACGTCGTGTTGCCGTGCAATGATCGTCCCGGGCTCATCGAGATGCTGGACAAATGGCAACCCTCACCGGAGCCCTCGCTTTCGCGTAAATGGGAGCGTATGCGGAAGAAGGCGGCGGGACGGCGTCTGTAGCCTGTAGGGTGGGCATCCCGTGCCCACGCGCTGGAGGCGGCGTCGAACGAACGCGGTTCGAATACGGAATGTTGGTTCGTCCGCGTGGGCGCAGGGCGCTCACGCTACAAAGTGCGTCCGCCGCCTAAAATCAGGCCATGTCAGATTGTCTGCAAGCGCGCCGAACACATCGCTCAAAATTTCTTGTAGCTTTTTGCTGCAACCCAGCCCGAATCGTGGCTAGCACAGCACTAATGCGTTTTATCGACTTCTGCGAAAATGGCAGCCTAGCCCAAGTGCAGGCGTGCTTTTTCGCAAAAGCTGTATCTACGAATTGCCGATCACTAGCATGACTCCGCAAGTCCAAGACACCCTCAAATCGCTCCCGCTCCGCCCAGGCGTTTACCGCATGATCGGGCCCGAGGACGTGGTGCTCTACGTTGGCAAGGCGAAGAATTTGAAGAGTCGGGTGTCGTCGTATTTTGTGAAGAGCGACCACAGTGCGCGTATCGCGATGATGGTGTCGCAGGTGGAGCGGATCGACACCACGGTGACGCGCTCGGAGTCCGAGGCGCTGCTGCTTGAAAACAACCTCATCAAAACGCTGGAGCCGAAGTACAACGTCGTCTTCCGCGACGACAAAAGCTATCCGTATTTGTGCATCAGCGGCGACCCGTATCCGCAGCTGCGATTTTTTCGCGGCAAACCGGACAAACGGCATCAATATTTCGGCCCGTTCCCGAGCGCGTGGAGCGTGCGCGAAGGCATTCAAACGCTGCAAAAAGTGTTTCAGTTACGAGTGTGCGAAAACACTGTTTTCGCGCATCGTTCGCGACCCTGCATGCTCGCGCAAATCGGGCGTTGCACGGCACCCTGCGTCGGACAAATCAGCGAGGAAGACTACGCCGCCGATGTGAAAAACGCATCGATGTTCTTGCGCGGACAACAGTCCGAAGTCGTAAGCGATTTGCAGACGCAGATGGAAACCGCTGCGATGAATCTTGAATTCGAGAAGGCAGCACGTACCCGCGACAAAATCGCGCGGCTCAATCGGCTGGTCAGCAAACAGTTCGTCTCCAGCGTGTCCGAACGCGACGTCGATGTGCTCGCGCTCGTCCACGAGAGCGGAATGATCGCAGTGAATGTAGTAATGATTCGCGGCGGGCAGCACGTCGGCGACCGCACCCATTTCCCCGTGAAAAACGCTAGCTCTGAGGTCATGCCCAATGAGGAATTGATCGAGGTGCTGGAGAGCTTTATTGCGCAGCACTACATCGGTCGCGAAGTGCCGCGCAGCATTGTCTCGACGCTTGAATTTGATGTCGGCGCGCTCGCTGAAGCGCTATCGATGCAGGCCAATAGCCGCGTGGATTTGCAATGCAATCCGATCGGCGAAAAACGCGTCTGGCTGCGCATGGCGGAGGAGAATGCGCGCCTTGCCATCGCCGCGCGTCAGCGCCAGAGCGATACTGGCAATGACCGATTGCATGCGCTCATCGAGGCCATCGGTCTGCCTGACGGTACGCAGCGTCTGGAGTGTTTTGACATCTCGCACACGATGGGGGAGGCTACGGTCGCGAGCTGCGTGGTGTGGGACAACAACGGCATGCAGACCGGACAATATCGCCGCTTCAATATCGAAGCCGAGACCAACGGCGACGACTACATGGCGATGAAAGAAGCGCTCACGCGTCGCGCCGCACGCATCGCCAAAGAAGAAGTGCCACGCCCCGACGTCTGGGTCATCGACGGCGGCAAAGGTCAGGTCGGCATCGCCGCGAACGTGCTCGCCGAAGCGGGCCTGCACGACATCATCCTGTTCGGTTCCGCCAAAGGCGTCGAGCGCAAGAAAGGCATGGAACAAATCATCTTCCCCGACCGTGGAGATGCGATCAGACTACGCGCCGATCACCCCGGTCTGCACCTCATCCAGCAGATGCAAGACGAAGCCCATCGCTTCGCCATCATGGGCCACCGTGCCAAACGAGCCAAGAATCGCGAGGGCTCCGCGCTTGATGACATTGAAGGGATAGGGCCGAAGAAACGGCGCGATTTACTGAAGCAGTTCGGCAGCGTTCGCGGGGTTGGCGCGGCTAGCGTTGAGGATATCAAGCGCGTGGGCGGGATTTCCGATGAGCTGGCGCAACGGATTTATCTGGCATTGCATTGAGTATTGAGCAAACTATGTGGCACTGTAGTGTGTGTGAAGACCACTCAACTAGGCGTGCTTATTGCTCCGGCCCGGTGAAGTATTCACTTTTCCGTTCGTGGTGAGCTTGTCGAACCATGAACACACTTCATACTTGACCGGGCCGAAGCAATAGTTGGTCGAGAATCCCTTCAAACGCACACTTTCTGCCCGGGCAGGCGCAAAAGCGGACGGCAGCGCAGTCGTGCCGGGCGACACTGGGTTGCTGTAGCGCACCGCCAAGGCGCCTGTTTGCCCCATAATCGGGAAATTCTCGTAAACCCGGAAGGCGGTCCAGATAGGGCTGGCGGGCAATCCGGAATTTCCTTTTGTTTTGGCAGAGCCGTGATGTGACACACGCCGCCCTGCTTTAAGCCTCGGTTGATGGCCGCCTGATAAAAAAAGTGTATCTATGATCCATAACACGCGCCCCAGCACCAGCCTTGGTGGCCAGTGGCACACTGCTTTACCCCGCAAGACGCTCATCGGCTTCTTGGTCGCGCTGGTTGCCGTGCTAGCCATGACGGTTGTCTCCTATTACGCCTTGCAGGCTCGATCGGCGGGCGCACAAAAGATCGTGCAATCGCTCGACCGGACGGGCAAGAGCGCGGAAGTGATCTCCACGCTCAAGGACGCGGAGAGAGGTCATCGCGGCTATCTTCTGCTGGGCACCGAGGCCCATCTCGAGCCGTACCTTGTCGCGCTCGCCGAACTGCCGCGCAACATCGCGGATCTTCGGCGCTTGGCGGAAGACAGCCCGGCGCAACTGCAGCGACTCGACGTCGTCGAACGCGTTGCCGCCGACCGGATGGCAATTCTTAAGGCGGGCGTCGAACTCAAGCGCGCGGGTCAGTCTGAAGCCGCGCTCGAGCTGATTCGTTTGGGCCGAGGAAAGCAGCTGATGGACCGTCTGGGTGCGTTGATCGACGAGATGCAGGCCGCCGAGCGCGCGACACGCGATCTCAGCACACAAGAATGGGAGCAGGCCGTCGCCTTCTCAACGGTCGTCAACTGGGCGGGTGCGGCGATCTTGCTCTTCCTCATCGTCGCCAATGCCGTCGCGTCATCGCAGGATTTTCGCCAGATGCAAGTGCAGGCATGGCTGAGGACCGGGCAGAACGAGCTGGGCGACTTGCTTCAGGGTGAGCAGGATATCGACACGCTGGGCGGGAAAATCGTTGATTTTGTCGCCCGCTATCTCAACGCCCAGGTGGGTGCCGTGTACCTTTCCGAAACCGGACAGCCGCTTCGGCTGATCGGCGGATATGCACTGCCGGTTGCCACTTCAAATGGCACCGATAGCGCTCGCCCCGTGGGTGGCCTGACCGAACGCGCCTTGCAGGAGCGGTCTGTGCTGCTGGTAAGCGATGTACCGCCCGGCTATTTCCCGGTGTCCTCCGGCCTGGGCGCCGGCCAGGCCAAGCATCTGGTGCTATCACCCGCCAGCGCCGACGGGGTTGCCAACGCGGTTCTGGAACTGGGCTTTTTTCATACCGTCGCTGCGCATGAACTGGAGTGGCTTGGCATGCTCGCCGAGCCTATCGGCGTAGCGCTGAGAACGGCGCAACTGCGCAAGACGCTGGCGCTGGCGCTGGAAGAATCACAGCTCCAGGGTGAGGTGCTGCAAAGTCAGCAAGAAGAGTTGCGCGCCTCTAACGAAGAGCTCGAAGCGCAAAGCCGCGCACTCCAGGAAAGTGCCGTGCGCCAGGAAGAGCAGCAGGCGGAACTGGAGGAAACCAACACCCAGCTCGAAACCCAGGCAGAAGAGTTGCAATCCCAGAAAGACGGACTCGAGCGCGCCCAGCATGAATTGACGCTGCATTCAGACGAGCTGTCGCGCGCCAACCGGGTGAAGTCGGAATTCCTGGCCAATATGAGCCATGAGCTGCGCACACCGCTGAACAGCGCGCTCATCCTGTCCAAGATACTC
>JBBRVM010000217.1:0-6601 GCA_038246865.1 Burkholderiales bacterium | reverse complement strand
GCCCACCAAGGTGGCCCTCATCGCCTGCGAACACAAGTTGCTCAATGTGCTAAACGCGATCATTCGTACACAAACTCCGTGGCGAAATACAACACTCCAAACCGCTTGAAAACGGGCATTTTTTGAATACAGTTGCTGAGCATGGCGAAGGCTCAGTGCGCCTACTAAAACGCGCTCCACGACGCTCAATGCTTGCCACCTGATGTTTCGCTTTACTCTACATGACAACCTTCCTGAAAAGCCACTTTGCTGAGGCAGCTTGCTAATCAGAAATCGTCTTTAGCCCCTACGCAGACGAAGTTGCAGCATAAAGCTGATTCCGGTTACATGCGACTAGCCCGAGGCGACAGCCCACAAAGCCTCTGCCGCCGCTGACAGCGTTGCGCGCGGGCGGAACAACCGAATCTCAATCGGCACACACCACGCCGAATCACCCGTCAGCACCAATCGTTTTGCTTCCAGATCAGCCGCAATGAGACTTTCCGGCAGCCACGCGATGCCGCGCCCTTCAATGGCCATTGTTTTCAGCAACACTGCGTGATGCGCGGTGAAAACGGTACTGAACCGTCCGTTGGCGAACGCTGTTTTCATGACCGAGCGCATGATCTGACCGATTCCCGACGCCTGCCCGTAAGCAAGCACTGGCAGCGGGCTCTTTGCTTCTGCACCGATGGAATGCAATGGCACACCCGACGCAGACGCGGCGGTGACGGGCAGGAGGCGATCTTCGCCTACTTTGGCGAACTTGAACTGGGTGTCATCCAGCCGGTTCGCCACCGCCGGGTGCCCGTGACACAGCAGAAACTGCGCGCGCCGTTGCAGCATCACGTCTTCGCAGCCCGCGAAACTGTCAGACACCATCTGGATCGGGCCCACCTTGCGCCCGACGGGTAACTTTGCCTCGATACCGCTTAACCATGCAGGAAAAAACGTCAGCGATAGCGCGTGCGTCGCGGCGAATTGCAGGCTGATTGCAGCCTGCTCATGAGCTACGCGAGCTGCGTAGCGTGCCGCTTCAAGCCGATGCAATGTGTCTTCAATTTCCGGCCGAAGTTTCAGCCCTGCGGCAGTCAGCGAAACTGGATGTGAAGTGCGATCAAAGAGATCAACACCAACCCATTCTTCGAGCGACTTGATGTGACGACTGAACGCAGGCTGCGCAATACCTCTCGCTTGCGCCGCACGCGAAAAATTTCCGCTCTCCGCCAAAGCGAGAAAGTCCTCCAGCCAGTCAAGGTCAAGTGGTCGATTACCCGGGCCCATCTTTTTGAATAGTTGTATCTGTTTCGAGTATTGGACGCGGCGCCTGTTCACCGCAAGAATTCGGCTTCGATTTCTCGATACCTGGATCAAGCGCCGTCATGCCCACCATCGCCAACTATCGCGGCATTATCCCCGCAATCTCCACGCCGTTCAAAGACGACAACCGCATCGACGAACCAGCGCTGAGGAAGCTTGCATCCTGGCTCGCCACTCATGAGGGCGTCGTCGCCGTCATGACCAACGGCCACACGGGAGAAGTGTTTGCGCTTGACCCGAACGAGCGCGCCGAGGTCACGCGCATCGTCGCTGACGAACTCAAAGGCAATCTGCCCGTCATCTCATCGGTCGTCTGCGAAGGGCTTGCTGACGCAGCGCATCATGCAAAACTCGCGAAACAGGCAGGCGCTGTCGGCATCGACGTCATGCCGCCGCATCACTGGTTGCGCTTCGGTTTTCACCCAGATCATGCGATCGACTACTTCAAGAACATCTTTGATGCGAGCGGTCTTGACCTGATTTGTCACGTTTATCCGGCGTGGACGAAAGCGTCTTACTCTTCCGCGCTGCTCGCTGATCTCGCGCGTTTGCCTTACGTGCAAGCGTTCAAAGTGGGTCAGCGTGAGATGAGCAAATATGCACGCGACATCAAAGCCATCCGCGATGCCGACGCGAGCAAATCCATCCTGACTTGCCACGACGAATATTTGCTTGCTTCGATGGTGCAGGGCGTCGATGGAGCGCTGGTCGGGTTCGCCAGCGCAATTCCGCAACTCATCATTGATTTGTGGAATGCCGTGAAAGCAGGCGATCTGCACAAGGCGATGGCCGTGCAAGCCCTCATCACGCCGATCAAGGAGGCTGTGTACGGCGCCGGCGAACCCACGGGCGAGGCGCATGCGCGCATGAAGGCAGCGATGAAGTGCGCAGGCGTGCTCGCAAGCGCGCATGTTCGTCCACCGACGCATGCGCCGAGCGCTGCAGAAAACGAAGTGATCAGCAAGGCGATTGCCAACGCGGGTTTGCTTAAAGTCTGACCCACAAACGCGTTCAAGGAGGATTCACATGATTCAAAAATTCACGCTTCGCCCGGTGCTCGCCGCCGCATTGTTCGCCGTCACCTCGGCTACCGCTTTGGCGCAGGCTTACCCGAACAAGCAAGTCCGCGTCATCATCCCGTTCCCGGCGGGCGGCACGCTCGACACGGTCGGTCGCCTGCTCGCCCAAAAGCTCGGCGAACAAACCGGCCAGGTTTTCGTCATTGAAAATCGTCCGGGTGGCAACGGCACCATTGGCGCGGACGTGGTGGCGAAGGCGCTCGCAGACGGCTACACGCTGCTGTTCAACGCATCGACGTTTGTCACGTCAACCATTTCGCTGAAGAGCCCGCCTTACGACGCGGTAAAGGATTTCCTGCCGATCGCGCTGGTCGCGAAAGCGCCGCTCGCCGTGGCCATTGACAAGAACCTGCCGGTGACCGACATGACGTCGTTCATCACGTACGCCAAAGCCAATCCCGGCAAGCTTTCGTTTGCTATCGGCTCCAATGCGTCGGCTGGGCACCTGGCCACTGAGCAACTGCGTCGAGCGGCGGGACTTGAACTCCTCATCGTGCCGTACAAAGGCTCGACTCCAGCGTATCAGGACTTGCTCGGCGGCCGCATCACCGGTTTCATCGATCCGATTCTGGGCTCGGCGGGCTACGCCAAAGCGGGCCAGCTTCGGGTGATCGCCGTCACCTCAGCCAAGCGCGTGCCGTCAATGCCAGGCGTGCCCACCGTTAGCGAAACGGTGCCCGGCTACGAGGCTTTTAGCTGGTACGGTCTGTGGGCTCCGGCGAAGACCTCCGCAGACATCGTACAAAAACTCAACGCAGAGACCAATAAGGCGCTTGCGGGCGACATGAAGGATCGATTGCTGGGCAATGGCCTCGTGATCGAAGCGGGCACGCCGGACGACTTCGCGAAGTTTCAACGCGAAGACACGGCGCGTTCGCTGAAGACGATTGCGGATAGCGGCATCAAGTTTGAGTAAGTCGCTTGCGGCTGTCACTGGCACCAGTTCCGGCATCGGTCTCGCGATTGCAAATGCCCTTCTGCATGAGGGCTGGCGCGTGATCGGACTGGACGTGGCGGCACCGTCAATTACCCACCAACAGTTCCAGCCGATTGCGCTTGATCTCACTGACGGCGCAACGGTTACGAACGCGGCGCTTGCGCTGCCAGGCGTTGACGCGTTAGTGAACGCCGCAGGCCTATTGCGCGTAGGTAGGGTAGGCGAGCTTGATCACGCAAGCGGCGAGCTGATGTGGCGTATTCATGTAGATGCGGCAACGCGCTTTGCCGATGCGTTGATTCCCAAAATGACCGCTATTGGCAATGGCCGCGTCGTGTTCATCGGCAGTCGGGTCGCGGGCGGTATTGCGGGTCGTGGTCAATACGCAGCGACTAAGGCCGCGTTGATTGCGCTCGCGAAAAGCTGGGCTGCAGAAGCGGCACCACATGGCGTGACCGTCAACGTCGTGTCGCCAGCAGCCACTGCAACCGCCATGCTGGACGACCCAAATCGCTTGGGTGCCACACCAAAATTGCCGCCGATCGGCAGACTCGTTCAACCCGAAGAAGTCGCAGCTCTCGTGAGCTTTTTGCTGTCACCCCAAGCTGCTGCAATCACGGGGCAAGACATACAAATCTGCGGCGGTTCCTCGCTCGCACGATAGAAATCAAGCGCTATGAAAATCACCCACATCATCGAATCCACGCGTCCGATCAAATCGGCGATCCGCAACGCCTACATCGATTTCTCGAAGATGACCTTGAGTCTCGTCGCCGTCGTTACCGACGTCATTCGCGATGGCAAACCGGTCATTGGTTATGGCTTCAACTCGAACGGCCGCTACGGGCAGGGCAATCTCATGCGCGAGCGCTTCTTGCCTCGCATTCTGGAGGCGGACGCCGCATCGCTCATCAACGACGACGGCACCAACCTTGACCCGCACAAAATCTGGGCCAGCATGATGACCAACGAAAAGCCCGGCGGTCACGGTGAGCGCTCGGTCGCGGTGGGCACAATTGACATGGCGGTGTGGGATGCTATTGCGAAGATTGAGAACAAACCGCTGCACGAATTGCTGGCGCAGCGCTACGGCGATGGCACCGCGAACCCTAGGGTTTTCGTCTACGCCGCAGGGGGCTACTACCATCCGGGCAAAGGCCTCGACGGTCTGCGCGGCGAGATGCAAAGCTATCTGGATCGCGGCTATTCGGTCGTCAAAATAAAGATCGGCGGCGCGCCGCTGAAAGACGATATCGAGCGCATCGAAGCCGTGCTGAAAATGCTCAAACCGGGGCAGCAATTGGCAGTCGATGCCAACGGACGCTTCGACCTGAAAACCGCTGTAGGATACGGCAAAGCGATGTCGCAGTATCCACTGTTCTGGTACGAGGAAGCAGGCGACCCGCTCGACTACGAATTGCAGGCGCGCCTCGGTGAAAGCTACGCAGGCCCGCTCGCGACCGGTGAAAATCTGTTCTCGATGCAGGATGCGAGAAACCTTATTCGCCACGGCGGCATGCGCAAAGATCGCGACTGCCTGCAGTTTGATTGTGCCCTCAGTTACGGTCTCGTCGAATATCTGCGCACGCTCGACATGCTCAAAGAATACGGCTGGTCACCTACCCGCTGCGTCCCGCACGGTGGCCATCAAATGTCACTCGCCATCGCGGCGGGTCTCGGGCTCGGCGGCAACGAGTCGTACCCGGACTTGTTCCAGCCGTATGGCGGGTTTCCGGATGGCGTGCGCGTTGAAAACGGCTACGTCACGCTGCCATCGCTCCCGGGCATCGGGTTCGAAGGCAAGTCCGACTTGATCGCCGAGATGCGCGCTTTGACCGACTGAGAAACTATCAGCTTTGTGGTGAAACTGCCTTTGCATAAGGGCTAAGCGCATAAATCAGAAATAGTCGAGATACGACTAATATTGTCCTCAGCCCCTATTCAGCCGAGCTTTCATGAAAAAGCTGCTAAGGCCCCGATTACAATGGCACCATGTACCTAAGACCCTCCGCGCTCAACGCGCTCGCCTTCGCCATCCAGTCCGCGTCAAAGTTTGAATACCCCGCCGACCGCACGCTGTCCTACGTTTTGCGCGAGCAGCGGGTGGGCTCGCTGGATCGCCAACTGGTCGCCGAGGGCTACTACGCGTGGCTCCGGCATCGCCTCTCGGTCGAAGCAATTGCGGGCAAGGATGCGTCGCATGTCGCCATCGCATTGGCCGCCCTGGCGCGCCAGTTCCGCCGCCGTGTCGTCGCACCGCCTGGCGAAGAAGATCGCTACGCAAAATTTCTGAAAATTGACGAAGAACTCGGCCCTCAGGCAAGGCGCGAATTGCCCGCCTGGCTATGGGATCGTCTGGGCCTGCAATACGGCGAAGCAGAGCGCATCGCGCTCGCCGAATCGCTGTTGCAACCGGCGCCCTTCGACATGCGCGTCAACATCCTCAAGGGCAAGCGCGACGCCGTGCTCGCCCGCATGAAAAAGGAAGGCTTTGCCGAAGCGCGCGCCATGGAGCTCTCGCCGTGGGGCATCCGCTGCCCCGAGCGCATCGACATCTCGCGCCACGCGTTATTCGAAGACGGCACCGTCGAAGTGCAGGACGAAGGCAGCCAGCTGCTGGCCCGAATCGTAGGTGCCAAACGTGGCGAATTCGTCGTCGACTTTTGCGCCGGAGCCGGTGGCAAAACCCTCGCGATGGCCGCGATGATGGCCAGCACGGGACGCATCTACGCGTTAGACGTCAACGACAAACGCCTCGACAACATGGGCCCACGTTTGGCCCGATCCGGCGTCAGCAATGTGCAGCCGATGCGCATCGATGACGAGAATGATTCGAAACTCAACAAGTTCGCAGGCAAGGCAGATCGCGTGCTGGTTGATGCGCCATGCTCAGGCCTCGGAACGCTACGACGTAACCCCGATTTGAAATGGCGGCAATCCCCCACCAGCGTCAAAGAACTCGTAGTCAAACAGGCCAACATTCTCGCCGCCGCATCGCGCTTGGTGCGCCCTGGTGGGCGGTTGGTTTATGCAACGTGCAGCCTGCTTTCTGAGGAAAACGAGAAGATTGCTGAGGGGTTCATGCAGGCGCATTCTGGGTGGACGAATGTGCTGTCTTCGCTGCGTGGTGGCGAGGATGATGAAGGGAAAATTTACTCGCGGTTGTTGCCGCATATTGATGGGTGTGATGGGTTTTTTGCGGCGGTGTTTGAACGGAGTACCGTCTAGCCTGCACTCGCCGTCCTTCCCGCGAGGCCGGGAATCCAGCTCGTAATCCGCTGCGGAG
>JBBRVM010000216.1:0-6610 GCA_038246865.1 Burkholderiales bacterium | reverse complement strand
ATCATCACCACGTTGGTGACAGGCTGCACGCCATCCAGCGTACGACCCACGATGCCGATGTCGGCCTTCAGTACGCGATCAGCGTAGCGAAGCTGGCCGATGATTTCGGCGGTGGAGAGGTTACGATTGAAGCCCTGTTTGCCCGTCGAGCAAAACGCGCAATCAAGCGCGCAACCCGCCTGCGACGAGATGCATAGCGTGCCGCGATCATCCTCAGGGATGAACACCGCGTCCACCGCGCTGCTGCCGACGTCAAACAGCCACTTGCGGGTGCCGTCACTCGCGGTTTTGTCCGTGATGACTGTGAGGTCGCGGATTTCGGAATGAGCGGCGAGGGTGTCGCGGGTGGTTTTGGCGATGTCAGTCATCGCAGAGATTTCAGTGACTTGCGATTGATGCAGCCACTTGAGGGTTTGTTTCGCGCGCATCTTCACACTGGACGGCTTTTCGCCCACCTGGACGAAAAAAGCGGCCAGCGCGGGCTGGTTCAGCTCGAGCAGGTTTGGCAGGGTGGACACAAAAGCCGAAAGTTCATGCGTGCGAAACTGGGTCAGCGGAGTTTACTTGCCGAAGACCTGGCTTGCCGGAAAGAAATATGCGATTTCTTGCGCAGCAGTTTCCGGCGCGTCAGAGCCGTGAACAGCGTTAGCGTCGATCGAGTCAGCAAAGTCGGCGCGGATCGTGCCGGGAGCGGCCTTCTTCGGGTCGGTTGCGCCCATCAGGTCACGGTTCTTGGCAACTGCATTTTCGCCTTGCAGCACTTGCAGAACGACGGGGCCGGAAATCATGAAGCTGACCAGATCCTTGAAGAAAGGGCGGGCGCTGTGCACCGCGTAGAAGCCTTCAGCTTCGGCTTGCGACAGGTGAGCCATGCGTGACGCGATGACTTTCAGGCCCGCAGCTTCGAAGCGACCGACGATGGCGCCGATGGCGTTTTTCGCGACTGCGTCAGGTTTGATGATTGAAAAAGTGCGCTCGATAGCCATTGAAGTTCTCCAGAAAAAGTGCGTAGTCGGTGTGTGCCAGCGATGCGCTTGTCACAGAGGTGACTTTTAGGTGCGCTATGCCGACCAAACGGGGGGTATGTATCACAGTGAAACCGACCCGAAAAGCCGAAAAACGCTTATGAAACAAAGCCCTATATTATAGCATTTGGTGCGGGTCCTGGAGCATGGCGGCGCTCCCGAAAGCACTACCCAGGAGGCACCGTTTGCGGTCCCGCAAACGGTAGAATTTACTAACGACTTTTAGGTGAAACGACCATTTAAAAGGGCCTAAGCTGCCGAAAAGACTATAGTCGATTAAGAGCGAAAATCGCGGCCAGCCCATAAAGAATCGAAGCTTCAGCCAAAAGCCAATAGAGCGGCTTGTGCTTTTGGAGGTGACTTAACCGGTTTGCAGCGTGAATACCCGGTGCAAGCGGCGCTTGCCGTTTTGCTTGCCCACACACATCGCAGCGTCGGCGTGTTTGAGCGCGGTGCTGGTGTCCGGCGTGTAGTGCGATGAGCGCGGCTGCGCTTGATTTTTCCGGCGACACGGGTAGGGGATTTCGCAATTATGAGCAACAAAATGATCAATAGCTTTCGATGAAAATGCCTTGCAGTGACTTTCATTCATGCGTTCAAGCGGATTTTTTTTTGAATGTCGACTTAGTGCGATATTGCCATTCACCCCACATCCGATGGCGCTTCTAAGGAAATGTTGTGAAGGCTTCATTATTTGAGTTTTCAGTAATTAGTGAAATTACAAAAGTAACGAGATATACTTCCACCCAATTCAACGCCGTGCATTGCAGTTCCGCATGACTACTCTCCCGCCGCTCACCCAACAGTTCGTTTCGCATTTCGGCGAGATGGGCTCACGCTGGGGTATCAATCGTACGGTGGGTCAGATCTATGCGCTGATTTTTGTGTCGGAAACGCCGCTAAACGCAGATGACATCGCCGACGCGCTCGAGTTTTCGCGCTCTAACGTGAGCATTGGTTTGAAAGAACTGCAGGGCTGGCGGCTGGTCAAGCTCAGGCATCACGCCGGTGATCGCCGCGAATATTTTGAAGCGCCGCAGGACGTTTGGGAAATTTTCAAATCACTGGCTGAAGAGAAGCGCCGTCGCGAAGTGGAGCCCACGCTGTCGATGCTGCGCGCCTCGCTCATGGAAACACCGGGCAACGCGGCCGATGCGCACGCACAAAAGCGTATGCAGCAGATGCACGAATTAATTGACCTTTCATCGACGTGGTTCGATGATGTGGCACGGCTATCGCCCGAGACCATTGCGCGACTGATGCGCATGGGATCTGGCGTCAAGACCGTGCTCGATATGACCGATAAATTAAAGATGGTTCGTCGCAAAAAAGAAGCATAGGTAGTCCTACTATGAATGAAACTGCACTCATCCTCGCCCGCATGCAATTCGCGGCGAACATTACTTTTCACATCCTGTTTCCGACGATCACCATCGCGCTGGGCTGGATACTCTTTTTCTTCCGCATGCGCTTCAGGGCGACGCGAGACGCGGCATGGGAAGAGGCGTATTACTTCTGGACCAAAATCTTCGCGCTGACCTTCGCGCTCGGCGTCGTCTCCGGCATCACGATGAGCTTTCAGTTTGGCACCAACTGGCCGGGCTTCATGGAGAAAGCGGGCAATATCGCAGGGCCGTTGCTTGGCTACGAAGTGCTCACCGCATTCTTCCTCGAAGCGACCTTCCTTGGTGTGATGCTGTTCGGTCGTGGTCGCGTTTCCGAGCGCACGCATCTGATCGCAACGTTTCTGGTGGCGTTTGGAACGACGATGAGCGCGTTCTGGATTTTGTCGCTCAACTCGTGGATGCAAACGCCGGTCGGGTTCGAAATCATCGATGGCAAGATGTTTGCGACCGACTGGCTGGCGATATTGTTCAATCCATCGTTCCCGTATCGCTTCTCGCATATGCTGATCGCGTCGGGCCTGACGGCAAGCTTTGTGGTGGCTGGCATCAGCGCGTGGCAAGTGATCAAAAAAGTGGACAGTGCCGCAACGCATAAGGCCCTTAAAACTGCGCTCATCGCTGCAGCGATTCTGATCCCCATTCAAATCATTGTCGGTGACCTGCACGGCGTCAATACGCTTAAACATCAGCCCGCAAAAATCGCCGCGATCGAAGGTGTGTGGAACACCGAAAAAGGCGCACCGCTGGTGTTATTTGCCTGGCCAGACAAAGAGACCAGATCAAATTTGTACGCAATTGAAATCCCCAAGCTGGCGAGCCTGATTCTCACCCATGATCCGGAAGGCGAGATCAAAGGCCTGAACGAATTCGAAGGCAAGCATCCGCCTGTGGCCCCCGTGTTCTGGGCGTTTCGCGTCATGGTCGGCATGGGCATGCTGATGCTCGCGATGAGCTGGTTCGGGGTTTATCTGTTGCGCAAACGCACGGTCAATACGATGCCGCGCCTGTACCTGATCGCGTTGTCAGCGATGGCGTTCTCGGGCTGGATCGCAACGGTCGCGGGCTGGTACGTGACCGAAATTGGACGCCAACCGTACATCGTTTACGGCGTCATCACGGTGGCGGAAACGGCGGCAAAACATGCGCCCGCAATGATCGGACTGACGTTTACTGCTTACCTCGCGCTCTATGTCTTCCTGCTGATTTCGTATGTGCTTGTCGTCAAGAGTTTGTCGGAAAAGCCGACCCGCGGTCAAGCGCCGAAATTGCCGACTGCCGCCGCTCGCAAGGCTGAGGCAGCCGCTGCATCGGTTGCCGGAATTTCACGCGCCGACGCGGCGGGAGACTGACATGGAAACCACCCTTCCGCTCTTCTTTATGGCCATCATGGGCCTCGCCATGCTGATCTACGTCATCCTTGATGGCTATGACTTGGGCGTCGGCATCCTGCTGCACTTCGCCCCCGAAGAACACAAGGACATGATGGTCGCCTCCATCGGACCATTTTGGGATGCGAACGAAACCTGGCTGGTGCTTGGCGTCGGCATCATGCTGGTTGCCTTTCCTGCAGCGCACGGCGTCGTGCTATCTGCGCTCTACCTGCCGGTTGCCGTGATGCTGCTCGGGCTCATGATTCGCGGCGTGTCGTTCGACTTTAGAACCAAGGCGCATGATGCGCGCAAGCCGTTCTGGAACCGTATGTTTGCCATCGGGTCAGTGGTCGCCGCGACGTCGCAAGGATGGATGTTGGGTAGTTATGTCAGCGGCTTCCGGGAAGACTTGTGGACGTGGGCGTTCAACGCGGTCATCGCGCTCACGGTGCCTGCGGCATACGTCGTGCTGGGTGCGGGTTGGCTCATCATGAAAGGCGAAGGCGAGTTGCAGACGCGCGCCGTCGGATGGGCACGCAAGGCGATCCTGCCTTTCGCCCTCGGCATCGCGGCGGTGTCCATTGCCACGCCGCTGATCAGCGAAACGATTTACAACAAGTGGTTCAAGCTGCCCGGCCTCTTTGCGTTGTTGCCGATACCGCTGATCACGGGGGCCGCATTCGCGGCGCTGTGGCATGTCACCGGAAAAAAATCGATCATTGACGCGGGTTACGGCTGGATTGTGTTCGCGTCGACCGTGCTCGTGCTGATTCTCGCCACACTTGGCCTCGCATACTCGATCTATCCGTACGTGGTGATTGATCGGCTCAACGTTTGGGAGGCGGCAAGCGCAACCAGTTCGCTCGTGATCCTGCTCGTAGGAACGCTCATCACGCTACCGGCGATCATCGGTTACACGATCTTCGTTTACCGGATTTTCTGGGGTAAAGCTCAGGAGCTGACCTACGGGGCGTAGCTCGGCATCGCTAGGGCGGGCAGCCCGCCCGAAGCAGACGTTATGGGCATTCCCCGACGCAGTCTGCTTGAATAGTCACACCCCAAACACCGGCGAAACTAAATCCGCAGGCAACATCGGCAAATCCGTCACGCCCACGTCGACGCCACATTGCATGAGCAGTGTCGTTACCTGTCCGCGATGATGCGTCTGATGATTGAAGAACTGCATCATCACAAGCCCAAGCGGCAAAGTCAGTTCACGCTTATCACCGGACAGCCGCCGAAAGGTCAGCGTGCCCGAGAGCTTTGCGTCATCCAGCGATGCGACGAACCGATCCAGCCGACTGTCCGCCCGCTCACGCTGCTCCCGGAGTTCATCGAAATCGTAGTACAGCTCCTGATCGAGTGACGTGATCGTGGTCGGCGTGCCATCCACTCGATCAAGCCACAACTGATCGCCGACCAGCAAGTGATTCAGCGTCGCATGAATGCTCTTGAAAAACGCGCCCATGTTGCGCTTTCGTGTGCCGTCTGGCAGTGTTGCGGCGGCTGCGTAGATGGACTGATTCTGCCAGCGGTTGTAGCGGGAAAAGCGTTTGCAATAGTCAATGGAAATCATGGCGAAAGTATAGGAGGCCTACGCCTTTTGCCACTCAAACCTTCGGTTTGGCGCGATCCAGTTAATCAGCGGAACCAGCGCGCTCGCCGCAAACAGCGCCACGATCAGGCCGTGCGGTTTGAACAGCACAAATTGCCAAACGAACGCGCAGGCCGCTACCGCAATTGCGTAGGCGATGCGTGCGCTGCGTCGCTGCGGCGTGGTCATTGGGTCGGAGATCATGAAGAACGCGAACAGCAGCACGGTGCCGTTCCCAATTTGTTGTACCCACATTGCCCAAGCCACGTTCGGGCTGTAGTCGAGCCAGAGCACGCGCGCGGCGAGCAGCGCGGCCCATGCGCCGAGAAATGTCATGCTGATGTCCCAGCGTTGAATCCGCTTAGTGACCAATCCACCCAACGCCAGAAACCACAACGCAGCGAGCGACGTGGAGCCCCACTGTCCCGGTGAAAGCCACGCACCGGGGATCCAGGCCCACGCAGCGAACGCGGCGAGATTGGCGGGGTTTGCGATGTGGCTGCGGCAGTTTTTCGGCCCGGCGCGCAGCAGGTATTTCGACGACATCGCGATGCATGCGAGTAACGGATGTACCCACAGCGAATCGGCGCGCACGAGGATGCTGATACCAAAGGCGGAGACGATGGCGCTTAAGTAGCCGTTCCAGCCTTTGCGGTTGGGCAGCTTGAGACCCCATTGCCATGCGCCTTGCGTGGCGAGTGCGGCGGCGAAGGTAACCGCGACCTGTGGCCAAGTCAATGCGAAGTCGCGGGCGAGCGCGCCGAGCAGAAGAAAACTTGCGAGGAATGCGATTTGAAACCAGCGGGCGTCGAGTTTGCGAAGGCTTTGTATGCAGATCGCACCAATTTGCAGAGCACTGACGGCGAGTTCTCGGCCTCGTCCCCTCTCCCCTCGTGGGAGAGGGTCAGGGAGAGGGGGAAGGTAGCTGCGGAAGTCGCGTTGACTGCCGACGCCACCGTCCCCGTGTCCCCATCCCTCCCCCTCCTGGAGGGAGGCGGGCAGACATGTGGACCCTTGGTTTGGCACTGCCAGGGTGCTCATCGCTAGGACGCAGAAAGCGCGCGTTTTCCAGACTCAAAAAAGCTGAATAATTTCTGCCACCAGGCTCGCGCGTCCGGCGCTAAAACATCACCACCGCCCGCAGGTTTCACGTTGCCGGGTGTCACGCCAGCCGTCGCCATCTTGTCAATGTCTGCCATCGACCAACCCGTGAGT
>JBBRVM010000215.1:0-6613 GCA_038246865.1 Burkholderiales bacterium | reverse complement strand
GGGTCGAGCTTCGTGACCACGATCTGCTGCGCGACACGCTCGTCGAGGGAGGGCGCCTGGCTGCAGCCGACGCCGGCGATCACGGCCAGGATCGTCGCAGCGAGTGCCGGCGCGATCGGTTTCGGCGCGGTGCCATGTGTCGCCTCGAAACAGGCATATTCGAGCGAAATGTTCGCACCCGGCGCGATGCCGATGCCGCCAACCTGAGCGGCCAGCGCGTCGGAAATGTAGTCGCCGTTTAGATTCAGCGTCGCCACCACGTCGTACTCGGCAGGACGAAGCAGAATCTGCTGCAGAAAGGCGTCGGCGATCACGTCCTTGACGATGATGTCCGCGCCCGTTTTCGGGTTCTTGAATTTGCACCACGGGCCACCGTCGATCAGCGTGGCACCGAACTCGTTCGCTGCCAACGCATATGCCCAGTCGCGGAAGCCCCCTTCCGTGAACTTCATGATGTTGCCTTTGTGCACGATGGTCACCGAACGCCGGTTGTTTTCAATCGCGTACTTGTAGGCCGCGCGAACCAGGCGCTCAGTGCCTTCCTGCGACACCGGTTTGATGCCGAGCGATGAGGTGTTCGGGAAGCGGATCTTCTTGACGCCCATTTCGGTTTGCAAAAAGGTCATCAGCTTCTTGCACTGATCCGTGCCCGCCATGAATTCGATTCCGGCGTAGATGTCCTCGGTGTTCTCACGGAAGATCACCATGTCAATCTTCGACGGGTCTTTCAGTGGGCTCGGAACGCCGGCAAAGTGGCGCACGGGGCGTACGCACTGGTACAGATCAAGCTCCTGCCGCAGCGCCACGTTTAGCGAACGAATACCGCCGCCCACGGGAGTTGTCATAGGCCCCTTGATTGAGACTGAATAGTCCTTACAGGCCTGCAGCGTCTCCGCTGGCATCCACACGTCACCGCCGTACAAACGCGTGGATTTTTCGCCCGCGTAAACTTCCATCCACGAAATTTTTTTCTTGCCGCCGTAGGCTTTGGCCACCGCGGCGTCAACCACCTTTTGCATCACCGGCGTAATGTCAACTCCGATTCCGTCACCCTCAATAAACGGGATGATCGGGTTGTCAGGGATGGGTTGACCCGGAACGATTTTGGTACCGGCAGGGACTTTGATATGTGATGCGCTCATGGTGTTGCGATCCTCTCGAGAAGTCTGGAAGTAGCCGGGTATTATCACGAAAACGCGTTTCTTTTTTTTCAGTCTGCTTGTTATGGGCATCTCTAAAAATCGCTTTTTTGGGGATGCAGCGTGAGGCGCGCGGCGCGCAGCAACCGCAATGTACGCCCTGGTACATGAGGATTGCGAGCGCCGCGCAACAAAGCGATGCGCCCCATAAAGCGAATTTTTAGAGGTGCCCTCATGCCGCTCTCGCCTGTTCCCATCCCCAATCTCGCACAAGAAATCGCGGCAACGGTACTTGCAGGCTTTGACCGTCATTACGCGCTGTTCCGCGACTGCGGCCGACGCGCACGCGCCGCGTTTGAGGCAGCAGACTGGCATGCGAGCCAGGCGCTGACGCGCGAGCGGATTCGGTTCTACGATGATCGCGTGAATGAAACGACCGTGTCGATTGAGGCTAAGTTTGGCGAAGCGGCCCTGACCGAGGGAATCTGGCGCTCAACCAAGCTTGCATTTACCGGCCAGTTACTCGATCACAAGCAGCCAGAGCTTGCAGAGACATTTTTCAATTCGGTGAGCTGCAAGCTCCTGCACCACTCCTATTTCCGCAACGAATTTATCTTCTTCCGACCCGCGATTTCGGTGGAATTGATTGAGGCCGATCCGCCGACTTATCGCAGCTATTACCCCGCCGCTAGCGGGCTCGCAACGAACTTTGCGCAACTGCTCCGGGATGTGAACTGGGCGACGCCGTTCGCCGACGTTGGGCGCGATGCGCGCTGGATCGAAGACGCAGCAACAGAGCATCTCGGTGGTAAGTTACCATCGGCGCAGGCGAATTTCCAGTTGCAGGTGTTGGGCAGTCCGTTCTACCGAAACAAAGCGGCCTATATCGTCGGCAAGGTGGTGAACGGTCACCATGAATATCCGTTCGCGCTGCCCGTTTTGCATGACACAGATGGCAAACTTTTTGTTGACACCGTGGTGCTCGATACCGCGCGCATCAGCCAATTGTTCAGCCTGAACCGGGCTTACTTTCTGGTCGATATGGAAGTGCCCTCGGCTTACGTGCAGTTCCTGCGCTCGATCATGCCTGGCAAGCCGAAGAGCGAGCTCTACACCATGCTGGGGCTGCAAAAGCAGGGCAAGACAATGTTCTATCGCGACCTGATTGCCCACCTGCGGCATTCGAACGACCAGTTCGTCGTCGCACCGGGGATTCGTGGCCTGGTGATGGCCGTGTTCACGATGCCGTCGTATCCCTACGTGTTCAAAATCATCAAGGACAAAATCGCGCCACCGAAAGAGGTGGATCGACCGACGGTGATGAAAAAGTATTTGCTCGTAAAGCAGCATGATCGCGTCGGCCGCATGGCTGACACGCTGGAATTTTCCAACGTGGCGCTTCCGCGAGATCGCTTCGATCCCACGCTGATCGCTGAGCTGAAAGACCTCGCGGGCTCAGTGATTCTTGAGGAAGGTGACGAGATCATCCTGAAGCACCTGTATATCGAGCGCCGCATGGAACCCCTGAACCTGTACCTTGACCGCGTCGATGAAACGCGCGCCGAGGCAGCGATTGCCGAATACGGCAACGCGATTCGCGAACTCGCTACTGCGAACATTTTCCCCGGCGACATGCTGTACAAAAACTTTGGTGTCACGCGCTATGACCGCGTTGTCTTCTACGACTACGACGAAATCGAATACCTGACCGATTGCAACTTCCGTGACATCCCGCCCGCGCCGAGCTACGAGGCGGAAATGGCCAGTGAGCCGTGGTATTCCATCGGCCGCATGGACGTTTTCCCGGAAGAGTTCGGCAGCTTTCTGCTCTCCATTCCGCGTGTCCGCACGCCGTTTTTGAAGCACCACAGCGATCTGCTCAAAGCCGATTTCTGGCGTGAGCGGCAACAGCGCATTCGCGCCGGGATACTCGATGACTTCTACCCCTATCCACTGGCAGCGCGGTTTGTGAATCGCTACCCGCAACAGGCGTAAACGCCGCCCTAGCAATAGCGCTCAGGTCGAATCAGCCAGACTAAAGCGGTCAGCAACTTTCTGCGTGATCGCCCGGTTCACTGGGGCTAGCTGTCCATTTCGCGAAATGTCGCTTATCATCGCTTTGTGCCTTCAGCCCCAATGAAATATGAGATGTAGCAAAAAGCTGTCTACCTGAGCAAGCTAATTGTTCTCTTCTGCGAAATCCGCTCGCTGTGTTGTTTATCGCCTCATCGCGCAGATATGAAGATGGTGAAGGCAGCGCAAAAATCCAACAAGTGCGCAATTTAGTATGCCACAGCTAAGAGCGCCCCTGATCGGGACGCTTTTAGTTCCTGCCTCGCTAGCAGTGCGCCAGCGAGGCCGCGCAAGTGCAACTAAGCGGCAGCGGCCAATACTGCGTTAAGCGTCTGGCTGGGTCGCATCACTGCTTCAACCTTGGCGTCGTCCGCTTTGTAATAGCCGCCGATATCAACCGGCTTGCCTTGCACTGCCGCGAGCTCTGCCACGATAGTTTGCTCGTTATCGCCGAGTGACTTCGCGAGCGATGCAAAGCGTGCGGCAAGCTCCGTGTCTTCCTTTTGCGCTGCCAACTCTTGCGCCCAGTACATCGCCAGGTAGAACTGGCTGCCGCGATTGTCGAGTTGACCTGTCTTGGGCGACGGGTTCTTGTTGTTATCGAGCAATTTTCCCGTGGCCGCATCCAGCGTTTTCGCGAGGATCTTCGCGTGACTGTTTCCGGTCTTAATACCGAGATCTTCAAGAGACACCGCAAGCGCCAGAAACTCGCCGAGCGAATCCCAGCGCAAATGATTTTCTTCAACAAGCTGTTGCACGTGCTTCGGCGCAGAACCCCCGGCGCCAGTTTCATACATGCCGCCACCGGCCATCAAAGGCACGATGGAGAGCATCTTGGCACTGGTGCCCAGCTCCATGATCGGGAACAAATCGGTGAGGTAGTCGCGCAGGATGTTGCCAGTGGCGCTGATGGTGTCCAGCCCGCGAATCACCCGCTCCAGCGTGTAGCGCATGGCGCGTACCTGACTCATGATCTGGATGTCGAGGCCAGCGGTGTTGTGCTCGTGCAGGTACATCTTCACTTTGGTGATGACCTGCGCTTCGTGCGGCCGGTAGGCGTCGAGCCAGAACACCACGGGCGTGCCGGAGTTGCGTGCACGGGCAACGGCGAGCTTGACCCAGTCACGAATGGCTGCGTCCTTGACCTGACACATGCGCCAGATGTCGCCCGCTTCCACCTCTTCACTCATCAGCACCTCACCGGTCGCCAGATCGGTGATGTTGGCCACACCGGCCTCACTGATTTCGAAGGTCTTGTCATGCGAGCCATATTCTTCGGCCTGCTGAGCCATCAGGCCCACGTTAGGTACCGTGCCCATCGTTCGCGGATCGAACGCACCGTGCCATTTGCAGAAGTTGATGATCTCCTGATAAATGCGGGCAAAGGTCGATTCAGGCATCACGGCCTTGACGTCCTTCAGTCGTCCATCAGCGCCCCACATCTTGCCGCCGTTACGGATCATGGCGGGCATCGACGCGTCGACGATGACATCGTTCGGCGAATGGAAATTGGTAATGCCCTTGGCTGAATCCACCATCGCCAGTTCGGGGCGCCCTTCATGGCAGGCGTGCAGGTCGCGCTTGATCTCGTCCTGTTTACTTTGCGGCAACGTGGCAATTTTGTCGTACAGGTTCACCATGCCGTTGTTGACATTGACGCCCAGCTCGTCGAACAGCTTGCCGTGTTTCTCGAAGGCATCCTTATAGAAAATACGCACACAGTGGCCGAACACGATGGGGTGCGACACCTTCATCATCGTCGCCTTGACGTGCAGCGAAAACATGACGCCGGTTTTGTACGCATCGTCGATTTCTTTTTCGTAGAAATCCACCAGCGCCTTTTTGCTCATGAACATGCTGTCGACAATTTCACGGTCGAGCAGAGAGATTTTTGGCTTGAGGACGATTGTCTTGCCGCTATGGGTGATCAGCTCCATCTTCACGTCGCGCGCCTTGTCGAGCGTCATCGATTTCTCGCCATGATAGAAGTCACCGCGATGCATGTGCGACACGTGCGAGCGCGAGGCCTGACTCCATTCGGCCATGCTGTGCGGATTCTTGCGCGCGTAATTCTTGACCGCCAGCGGCGCGCGACGATCCGAGTTGCCTTCGCGCAGCACTGGATTGACTGCGCTGCCAGTGCATTTGGAATAGCGAATGCGAATCGCCTTGTCTTCGTCGGTCTTCGGATCTTCCGGATAATCAGGGATCGGGTAGCCCTTGGCCTGAAGCTCTTTGATGCAGGTCATCAATTGCGACACCGATGCGCTGATGTTCGGGAGCTTGATGATGTTGGTCATGGGCAGCAGCGTCAGCTTGCCCAGCTCGGCCAGATTGTCGGGAACGCGCTGCGCCTCGCTCAGAAACTCGGGAAACTCGCCGAGGACACGGGCCGCGACCGAGATATCACTGGTTGTGACGTTGATGCCCGCGGGTGCCGTAAAGGCGCGGATGATGGGCAAAAACGCGTGCGTCGCCAGCAGCGGGGCCTCATCGGTCAGGGTGTAAATGATGGTCGGCTGCGGTTTCGTCATCGGGGGCTCCGGGAATGGGGATGGATTCGACATCGGCGGCAACACTTTTGGTGACCGCACGGGTAATTGCGTTGATAGGGCTGTAGTTTGCCTGAACTCACTTGCAAAGTTCTGACGGCGCGTTTACGCGACTGATGTCGAGGATTTTTGATCAACAAAAATTCTAGTCTTGAATCGCCGTCGTCACGACAGTGACAGGGACGGTCGCGGGGTCGCCCGGCAACAGGCTTCGTCCTGTAGCCGATTGGCAAGCCTGTAGCGAAAACGCCGGGAGCGGAATAAACTTCCGCACATGAGCTCATTCTCCGACCTACTGCAAAAAGACCGCGCCTCGACGGATAGTTTCATCGCGCGTCTCCCCAAAGCCGAACTGCATCTGCACATCGAAGGCTCGCTTGAGCCCGAGATGATGTTTGCGAAAGCAAAAAAACACGGCATCGCGCTCGCCTATTCGATCGTAGCCGACCTGCGCGCCGCGTACGATTTTTCGAACCTGCAGGAGTTTCTCGATCTTTATTACGCTGGTGCCAACGTGCTGCGCGATCAGGACGATTTTTACGATTTGACCTGGGCGTACTTGCAGCGCGCCAAGGCCGACAACGTCGTTCACGTCGAAATATTCTTCGACCCGCAAACGCACACCGCGCGTGGTATTGATCTCGAAGTGGTGGTCGAAGGCATCGTGCAGGCGCTGCATGACGGCGAAGCGGAGCTGGGCATTACGTGGCGGCTCATACCGAATTTTCTGCGCCATCTCAGCGAGCAGGACGCGATTGACACCCTGGCCGAGCTTGAACCTTACATGGAAAATTTCCACGGCTTCGGGCTCGATTCCAGCGAAGTCGGGCATCCGCCATCGAAGTTCGC
>JBBRVM010000214.1:0-6679 GCA_038246865.1 Burkholderiales bacterium | reverse complement strand
GCTTGGGCACGATGGTGAGCGCAGGCACGGCTGCCTTCTCGCTGCTGTCGATGTCGGTCACACCGTTAATCTTTTCCAACCGCTCAACAAATTGCTCGGAGAGCTGCTTGAGCACCGTCGCATCGGGGCCGACGAAAGACACCTGAACCGGCTTGTTCCAGCCCACCGACACGACAATCCCCGCGATACCTTTGACCGCTTCGCGCGCGGCGTCTTCGACCTGTTTTTGCGATCTTGTGCGCTCGTTACGCGGCTTCAGAATCACGTTGATCCAGCCGGTGTTTTTGCCACGACCTCCGCCCGCGCCAGAGTAAAGCAGTTTCAGCTCGGGCAGCTTCCTCAACTCGGCCTCCGCCTGCGCGACCTTCACCGCGGTGTATTCGAGACTCGATCCGACCGGCGTTTCAAGGCGCATGCCGAATTCACTCTGATCTTCTTTCGGCACAAATTCGCTGCCAATCAGCGGGAAGAGCGCCATGCTGCCTGCAAACAATCCGAATGCAACGCCGAGCACCGTTTTGCGATGGCCAAGCGACCAACGAATCACGCGCTCATAGCGGTGCTGCAGGGCCTCCATCTTGCGATCAAACCAACCAAGAAATTTACCCAGCCACGGCAGACGCTTGAAGCGATTGCCCTCAGGATCAGCCCACAGCGAAGACAGCATTGGGTCTAACGTGAAGCTCACAAACAGCGAAATCATCACGGCGACCACCACGGTCAAACCGAACTGGAAGAAGAACAAACCGATGATGCCGCCCATGAACGCAACGGGTGCAAACACGGCCACAATCGCGAGCGTCGTGGCGAGCACAGCGAGGCCAATTTCTTGGGTCGCTTCGAGCGCAGCCTGTTTGTGCGACTTGCCGAGCGCCAGGTGACGCACTATGTTTTCTCGCACCACAATCGCATCATCGATCAACAGACCGATGCACAGCGACAACGCCATCAAAGTCAGGTTGTTGAGCGTGAATCCGAAAGCGTAAAGCGCCGTGAATGTCGCGATCACTGAGATCGGCAGCGTAAGGCCCGTGATAACGGTGCTGCGCCATGATGACAAGAACAGGAACACGATGAATATCGTGAGCAGGCCGCCTTCAATGATGGTGCGTTTTACTCCGTCAACGCTGGCTTTAACAAACTTTGATTGATCCGACAGAATCGACAATTCAATGTCCTTTGGCAGCTCTGCTTTCAGTCGCTCAATCGAGGCTTTCACGCCCTGCCCGACTTCGACCGTGTTACTGCCGCGCACCTTGAGCATGTCAAGGCTGATGGCGCGGACGCCGTCGATGCGCGCGAAGCTGGTTTGTTCTTTGTTGCCGTCGACGATGGTGGCGATGTCGCCCAGCCGCACCTGCAATCCATCGCGACGCGCCACAACCAGATTGGAGAAATCAGCGACTGTTTTGAAGCGTGCGTCCACGCGCACTGACTTGTCACTTTGACCGATGGTGATGTTGCCAACCGGTGCGTCGATGTTGTCAGTACGCAAGGCCGCCAGCACCTGATCGATCCCGATGCGGCGTGCCCGCATTTTTGCGGTGTCCGGCTCGATCTGGATTTCGCGCGTCGACGAGCCGTTAATGTTGACCGTAGCCACACCGGTCACGTTTTCCATACGACGGCGGATGACCTCTTCCACGATGTAGGAAAGATCAGGCAGGGTGCGTGTTTTCGACGTCACGCCAAGCGACACAACGGCGCGATCATCGTCGCGATTCGCCTGCGAAACAAACGGCTCTTTTGCCTCTTTCGGGAAGCCCGAGCGAATTTGCGCAAGCTTGTCCCGCATTTCCTGCATCGCCACCTTGATGTCGGTGCCCATCGCGAATTCGACGATCACAACGCTCGAATTTTCACGCGAACGCGAGGTGATTTTCTTGACGCCGGAAATCGTGTTGAGCGCGTTTTCAATCGGTTTGGTGAGATCGCTCTCGACCGCTTGCGGGCTCGCGCCGGGATAGGCGACCACTGTGAAGGCGAACGGCAGGTTCACCTCCGGCATCGCGTCAATCGGAAGGCGGAAATACGACACCGCGCCCATCACCATGAGCGCAAACATCACCATGGTGCAAAACACCGGATTTTTGATCGCAACGCGAGTCATCCACATGATGCGGCTCCTTCGTTACTTCGACGCGGACGTAACGGCGGCGGGTGTTGCTGGCACCGAGGAGGATGGCGCGGCCGAGGCCGCAGCAGACGCCCCCGGCATCAGTACCGACTGGCCTTCATTGGGCTCCACACCACGCAGCGTCAACACCGTTGCACCAACCGCGACGCCGTCAGTCACCGGCACCAGCGGATTCGAAGGATCAGCGCCCACGGCCAGTTTTACTCGCACTTTTTGCGCCTTATTGTCCTGAACGATCCAGATGTAATTACCGTTGATATCCGTCTTCACGGCAACGCGGGGTATCGCAATGGGTGCGGTGCTTTGCGCCAGCGTCAATTGGCCGGAGAGGAACGCTCCCGTTGGCACGCCACTCGCGGCAGGCAGCGAAAAGCGTGTTTCCACGGTGCGCGCTGCGCTGCTGGTAGTAGGAATGATGCGGGTCAGCGCGCCTTCGACCGTCGCGCCGCTGCTGTCGAGCTGAAATTTCGCCTTCTGCCCTATTTTGAGTTCGGTGACGCGCTCGGCAGCGACCGGAACGACGACCTCAAGCGAAGTCGGATCGAGGATGGTGAATACCGTCATCTCGCCCGTGATCCGTTCGCCCGGCTCAATGCCGCGTCGGGAAATCACGCCAGAAATGGGCGCGGTCAAAACGGTTTCTGCAATCGCGGACTTCGCCATGTCGAGCTGTGATCTGGCAGATTCAAACGCGGAACGAGCGCTCACAAAATTGCTCTCGGAACTGTCCAGCGCAGCTTTTGAAATGAAACCGCGATCCGACAGCGAGCGCTGTTGCGCACGCGCCGATTCAGCCACCGTTAACGCAGCCTGCGTCTGGCGCACAGTCGATTCACGTTCACCCAGGCGTAGTCGTAGCTCATCGCTGTCCACCTGCGCCAAACGCTCGCCCGCCTTTACGCTATCGCCTGCGCGCTTGGTCACGCCGGTGGCGGTGCCGGCGTGGCGTGAGCGGACGACGGCCTGTCGTGCGGCGTCCACCGTCCCGGCAACGGCAAATGACTGTGTAAACGTCGCCGGACCGGCAGTCCCGATGTCCACAGCAGCGAGCGCGAGCAGCGGGTCGGCCTTTTTGCCATCCTGGCCGACTTTTCCATCTTTGCCAGCGGTCGAGCCCGCTTCAGCCTGCCTGGCGGCATACGCTTTGTAACCCCAAGCTCCGCCGCCCACAACGCCGACTACAGCCAGAGCGATCAATGTCACTCCCATCCATCGTTTGATTCGCATGACTAGTTTGGGCTTGTGGCCCGTCCCCTGTGTTCTCGATGGATGAAGGCTAGGGTATTTGCGCTGGCCGCGCATCGATGGTGCGACAAAGCCCCCAAATCTGGGCGCGAGTTGCGGGTGCAATTTGTGGATAATTTTTTGTACAGCTTTTTCACGTAACTCTTACTTTACTAGGTCTCTATAGAATTTTGACGTTTTATCGACTTGTCGGAATTATTGACTTTAGCCCTCGATCAGACGTCATTTCATTGAAAAGTTGTTAGCCACGCCGATATTTTGCGCCATACAAAAAGCACTTCTTCTAGCAGAGTCACTGGTAAAATCGAGGGTTACCCTCACTTAGCTAGCCTGTTGGACGCTTGACGATGGACGAACACCTCGGCCATGCCAGCACCCAGCTGACGCGAAGTTGCGTTCATTTGCCGCCTATCTTGCCGGGCTTGTTTGCCCGTTGTGCATTGGAAATTTGAATCATGGTCAAAGCCAAATCTAAACCCGCCGCCAAAGTTGTCAAAGCTGCCGTAAAGGGCGCTGTGAGTAAAACAGCCAAAGGGAAACCTGCCGCAAAGCCCGTCACCAAGCCGACGGCAAAGGCGCGCACGGTCGCAGCCGTGAAGAAGCCGGTGAAGCCGGCGTCGAAGCCAGCAGCCAAGGCCAAAGTGGCCAAGCCCGTGGCGAAGTCGGCAAAAGCAGTCGCAGTCAAGGCCAAACCGGTGAGCAAAGCCACACCGGCAGCAAAGCCAGCGACAAAGGTGACCAAGCCCGTCAGCAAAAAGCCGACGGCATTCAGGGCGAACGCCAAACCGGCAGCAAAGCCAGCGGCGAAACCAGCTTCAAAAGCAAAAAGCGCGAATCCTGTTGCCAGGCCCGCGGTCAAAGCCGTAGTCAAGAAATCTGCCAAGCCAACCGCCAAAGCGGTGGCTAAGCCCGCGCCTGCGAAGACGAGAGTCGTGGCCAAATCTATTCCGAAGGTGGTCGCAAAAGCGGTCATCAAACCTCCCGTAAAAGCAACGACCAAGCCGACCGTCAAGGCCTCGGCGATTCCGGAAGCCCCGGTTGTCAAGACATCAACAAAGAAGATTCCTATCGAGAAGAAAGCAAAGCGTGACGTCATTGCCGCGTCACCCGTACCAGTACCGGCAGCTATCGCTGCCAAAAAATCCGTAAAAGCCGGTGCTGCAGCATCCACTGAAGCCGCGGTTGCCTTTCCTGTAGTCGCCGCGCCGCTGCCCGTTAAAACCGGCAAGCCCGGCCGTCCCCCTAAAAATGCAGTAGCCGCAGTTCCAGTCGCGGCAGAAGCCAACGCCTCCGGCGCTGATGCAGTCGCCGCAGCTCCGGTCGCTATCGCCATCAACCCGTTGACTGGCAAGCCAAAAACGCGCAAACAACTGTTGCTTGAGAAGAAGCAACAAGCCTTGCTCGAAGCGCTCGCCCCATTCAAAACGGTTGATGCCGAAACCCGTCGTCTGCGCCTGAAAACGCTGATCACGCTCGGCAAAGATCGTGGCTACCTGACTTACTCCGAGATTAACGACCATCTGCCGGATGACCTGGTTGACGCCGAGGCGATTGAGTCCATCGTTGCCATGATCAACGACATGGGTATTCAGGTATTCGATGAAGCGCCGGCCGCCGAAGAGTTGATCATCTCGGAAACCGCATCAGCGGTCGCCGATGATGATGTCGCCGAAGAAGCCGAACAGGCGATCTCCCAGCTCGACAGCGAGTTCGGCCGCACGACCGACCCGGTCCGTATGTACATGCGCGAAATGGGCACGGTTGAGCTGTTGACGCGCGAAGGCGAAATCGAAATCGCCAAGCGTATTGAGGACGGCCTGAAGCACATGGTCACCGCGATTTCCGCGTGCCCGATGACGATTTCCGAAATTCTTCTGCTCGCCGACAAGATTGAAAAAGGCGAAGCCATCGTTGACGATATCGTTGACGGTCTGGCTGGTCTTGAGCCACCTGCACCTGCGCCCGCTGCGGTCGTCGCTGACGATGCTGAGGGCGACGAGGAAGAGGCCGAAGAAGAGGAAGAGGACGAAGAAGCCACCGCCGCTATCTCCGCCGAACTCCTCGCCAAACTCAAAGCGATGTCGCTTGAGAAATTCGCCGTCATTCGCAAGAATCATGCGAAGCTTCTCGTACACATCGAAAAAGGTGAGTACAAGAACGAGGGCTACGTCAAGGCGCAGAAAAAGATCACCGACGAGATGATGGATATCCGCTTCGCCGCGAAGATCGTTGAACAGCTCTGTGATTCCGTGCGCTCCGAAGTTGAGCGTATTCGCGGCCATGAGCGCAAGTTGCAGGAGATGCTGGTTTTCAAATGCCACATGCCGCGTGACCATTTCCTGAAGACCTTCCCTGAGCGCGTGCTTGATCTGACCTGGATCGACAAAGAAATCTCTCTCGCTAAGCCATACAGCGAAGTGATGGCGAAGAATCGTCAGGCGTTGGTTGAGCGTCAGGAAGCCCTGCTTGATCACCAGAAAAAAGTGAATCTGCCGCTGCAAGATTTCAAAGACATCTACAAACAGATGTCCTCTGGTGAAGCCAAGTCGCGCAAGGCGAAGAAAGAAATGACCGAGGCCAACCTGCGCCTTGTGATCTCGATTGCCAAGAAATACACGAACCGCGGTTTGCAGTTCCTCGACCTGATTCAGGAGGGCAATATCGGCCTGATGAAAGCGGTCGACAAGTTCGAATTCCGTCGCGGCTTCAAATTCTCGACGTACGCAACATGGTGGATTCGTCAGGCCATCACGCGTTCAATCGCCGATCAGGCGCGTACGATTCGTATCCCCGTGCACATGATCGAAACGATCAACAAGATGAACCGTATCTCGCGGCAAATTCTGCAGGAAACTGGCATTGAGCCGGATGCGCCAACGCTTGCGCTGCGCATGGAAATTCCGGAAGACAAAATCCGCCGCATCATGAAGATCAGTAAAGAGCCGATCTCCATGGAAACACCAATTGGTGATGATGATGACAGCCATCTCGGCGACTTCATCGAAGACACCAACACGCTGACGCCAATGGACGCTGCCGTGCAGGACAGCCTGCGCGACCTGTGCAAGGAAGTGCTCGACACCCTGACGCCACGCGAAGCCAAAGTGCTGCGTATGCGTTTCGGCATCGAGATGAACACCGACCACACGCTCGAAGAAGTCGGCAAACAGTTTGATGTCACGCGCGAGCGCATCCGTCAGATCGAAGCCAAGGCGCTGCGCAAGCTGCGTCACCCAAGCCGTGCTGAGCGCTTGAAGGGCTTCGTCACCGAGGCTTGATGGCCGCAGAAAACGTAAG
>JBBRVM010000213.1:0-6719 GCA_038246865.1 Burkholderiales bacterium | reverse complement strand
CTTCAATTCCTTCAACGAATCGGCGAGACACAAGATCGCCATCACTTCCGACGCGACGACGATGTCGTAACTGCTCTCGCGCGGAAAGCCATTGGCCGGGCCGCCGAGCGCGACAGTCACACGACGCAGCGCACGATCGTTCATGTCAACCACGCGCTTCCACGCGACGCGACGCACGTCAATGTCCAATGCGTTGCCGTGATGAATGTGGTTGTCGAGCATCGCGGCGAGCAGGTTGTGCGCTGCGGCGATGGCGGCGAAGTCACCGGTGAAATGCAGGTTGATGTCCTCCATCGGCACGATCTGCGCGTAACCGCCGCCTGCTGCGCCGCCCTTCATGCCGAACACTGGACCGAGACTGGGCTCGCGCAGGCAGACAACGGCGCGTTTTCCGCTGCCGAGGAGTACGTGATTGAGCGCGTCGCCGAGACCGACGGTGGTGGTCGTTTTTCCCTCGCCTGCAGGCGTTGGGCTGATCGCCGTCACGAGGATCAGCTTGCCGCTCGGACGGTTCGCCAGCGAGGCTAGAAACTCATATGAAAGCTTCGCCTTGGTGCGGCCGTACGGTTCGAGGTGATCGTCCGGAATGTTGAGGGATTGCGCGATGACGTTGATCGGCTGCAACTTGGCTTTTTGGGCGATTTCGATGTCGGAGAGCATGGGCAAGCAGTCTATCTTCCCGGCGTGTCGCGTTGATCGCTAGATGCCCGTAAATGGCGCGCCTCTGTTGTTGTGAGAGCGGCTCCACAGTGATTTGCGTTCTACTGGAGAATCGCGGTGGAACCGCTCCCACAACAAAGATGCCATGCCGCGAATCCTCATTCCCGCCGCCGAAGTCGAAATCACCGCCATCCGCGCGCAGGGTGCGGGTGGACAGAACGTCAACAAAGTCTCGTCGGCCATCCAATTACGCTTCGACATTAACGCGTCCAGTCTGGCGCACGGCGTCAAGACACGGCTGCTAGCACTCGCTGATTCACGGATCACCGGCGACGGCGTGCTCATCGTCAAAGCGCAAACGCAGCGCACGCAAGAGGCGAACAAGCGCGAGGCGCTGGATCGATTGCACGAACTGGTGCAGAGCGTGGCCACACCGCCATTAAAGCGCTATCCAACGCGTCCGACGCTCGGCTCGAAAAAGCGTCGGCTGGAGGGTAAAACCATTCGCGGGCAGGTAAAGGCACTGCGCGGAAAAGTGGGTGGCGAGAGCTGATTTTGATGACAGCTTTCTGCCCTAGCCCCCATTACTATTGGGCTAGGAGCGGTTTTGTTCATTTATCGACTGTAGCCATAAACGACAGGTAGCCCTCGTTCAGCCGTCGTTTCGTATTAAAGCTGCTGATCAGGAATGCACGCTAAAGTCTTAGTCGTAGCCCGGATAGAGTACGCCGCAAATCTCACTGCACACGACCCCGTTCGGGGCATTTCCATACTTCCTGCGCAACCGCGGTTTGAGCGCAACGGTTAGCGACGTGAAGCGCCTCGCCGTCACGAAAATCACGCAACCCAAGCCTCACTGCGCTTCCACAACTCCGCCGCCAGCGCTGCATCCTGACCGACCCTGCTCGGCCATTTGCTCTGGCATTTGTCGTAGTACAAGCTGGTTTCCGTGCTCACATCGGGCGATGTCGCGCAATACAGCGTCGTCGCCGCACCCTCTTCGACCGAAATCATGAACAGTTTCGCCACAGCGCGGAAGGGTTGCGGCAGCTCGCGCCAGACGTCGGATGCGACCACGCCCGGGTGCAACGCGTACGTCGAGACGCCGGTGTCGGCAAGCCTGCGTCCCAGCTCAGCGCTGAACAACACGTTGGCGAGTTTGGACACGCCGTACTCAGGCAAGCCCGCCTTGCCTTGAGTTGGCTTCGTCACCGCCTCAAAATCGATGCCGGACACGCGTATGTGGGCGCGGCTCGCCACAGTCACGATGCGTGCAGGAGCGGACTGCTTGATGCGATCCAGCAAGAGTTGTGTGAGAAGAAACGGCCCCAGATGGTTGGTGCCAAACGCAAGCTCAAAGCCGGACTTGGTCTTGCCCTTCGCGCCAGCGAGTCCCGCGTTATTAATCAGCAGATGCAGCGGCAAATCACGCGCAAGGAAGGCCTTCGCGCATTGCCGCACGGAGTCGAAGTCACCGAGATCAAGCGCGAGCACTTCTACGTGCGCGTTGCCTGTGGTTTTGCGAATGTCATCTGCTGCCGTCTGTCCCTTTTCGACCGAACGGCAGGCGATGAAAACATGAGCGCCACGCGCGACAAGTTCACGGGCGGTGACCAGACCAATGCCCGTGTTTGCGCCGGTGATGAGGGCGACGCGACCCGTGAGAGATTGAGAGTCTGATGGATTCATGAGCGTGAGCTTATCGACATTTGTCGCGGATGCAAGAAAACTTCGCTACCCGAAGTCACGTGGTGTTGGACATACCATCCCTGGATCTGGTTTGAACGGCAAGAAACAACGCAACCGCTGCCAGTAGCCACGCTGCCACGGGCAACCAGGTTTGAATCGAAGCAAAGCCCGGTGACTTGTGGAGTTCTGTCCACACGATCATCATGCGTGCCAGCGTGGCGATGGCAAGCAACGAAAACAGCGCACCGGTGATGCTGCCTTCGCGGCCGCCATCCAAGCCCAAAGCTGAAAATGAGCAGCGCGACGCTCGCGAGCGCAAACGGGACACGCGGATCCATCTCACGCAGGGTCACCGTCAAGTACGGTGACACCGCACCGGCAACCCCCAATCCAAACATCGATAGCGACGCTAACCACGGCACCGCGCTCCACGCCGCGTACTTGCCGAGCAGCGCCAGCGGCGGCGCACGCAGCACCGATGAACTCGCCGACGAGATGATGGTGATCACGATGAATAAAGTCTCGTTGCCAGTGGGGGCAACAAACGGCAACAGCAGAAACGCAACGCATGAAACGCCAGTCGTCGTCGCAACAATCTTTGACAATCAGCCCACGACTTTCGACACGCGATCGGCCATCTGCCCCATCAGCCAATCCATCACCGCGAAGATCACCTGATCGAGCATCAGGATCAGAATCACCGCCTGCGGACGAATGCCAACTTGCGCCGCGAGCGCGGGCAGAAAGATCACGTAAACCGTCCAGATCAGCGTGAAAAAGAGCTGCAATGACGCGAGGTAAACACCAACGCGATTGAGTTCTGCTAGCGCCATGACATTTGGCTCCTGGTCGATCAAGATCGATTAGAAAGCTTAGCAGGCGGCGACCGGTGTAGGCGATTTGTAGGGTCGCAGGCCTTAGCCTCAAGGCTGAATGGCGGGTTCGGACCGTGTATACCTTTCCGCCATTCACCACAATTGCGGTTACCCCATTCTTCGCTCCGTCTGGCAGCTTCATCAAGCTCATCATGAAAATCACCTGCGTCACCCGACTCGCCACTGGCGTTTTACTTTCCGTTCTCGCATCTTTGGGCGCGCACGCGGCTGACGACAAGCGCCTTTTGCAACTGGCAACCTGCCAGAAATCGTTGACGGAGCGTCAGAAGTCATCGCCGAAAGTTGAAGATTTCATGCGGCTTCCACCGCAAGCACTTTGAAGTGGGTTTTCTGGAGCATCGCAGCGATTGATGCGGCCCTGCTGCTGGTCATGGTCATCGGCACGCTGACCCATGACGGCGGCGGGCACAATGATGGCGGACGCGAGATGGGAATATTTTTCTTCCTGATCGTGCCCGGTGTTGTCCTGACGTTCGCCGTTCTGCTGTTCATTTTTACTGAGCATGTCGTCTGGCGCGGCATCGCTATCTTGATCGTTGCCGGGCCAGGACTCTACTTTCTGGCCTTTCAGGTCAACAGACTGAAAGACAGTTTTTTCTATGCGCAGGAGCAACGCGGCAGCGGCCAATTCTCGATGTTCGGCTCACAGCGGCCACTACGCCCCCTGGCTGAAGCCGTGGTCAATGGCGATGTGGCTTTTCTGCAAAAAAATGCAGCCGGGGTTGATCTGAATCTTGCGGGTGATCACGACGTGACACTCTTGAAAATAGCAGTGCGAGAGGCGAAGAAACAGGAGTACGAACGGCAGCAGCCGATTGACGCGCAATTGGCTGTGATCAAGGCGTTACTAGCGCTGGGCGCAAAACCCGGTGACGAACTACGCGCGGCGCTGGAAATTCGTGATGCTGCCGTACTGAAAATGTTGCTGGATGCGGGTGCGGATCCGAATCAAAAGAACGCCGATGGCCGCTGGCTGATGGCGTTCGATCATAACCAGACACCGCTGCAACACTTTCGTCTGCTCACCCAATTCGGCATGAATGTGGACATGATGGACGGCAGCCAACCGCTCGCCGTCGAGTTGGCGATTTATCAGCGCTGGGATCTGGTGGCGCATCTCATTGAGCGCGGCGCAGATTTCAGGAAACCGCGCAGTGATGACGGGCGAACGGTAGCAAGCGTACTAGCGCAGCGGATCGCAGAAAATGGCAACCAAGGTAAGCCGCAGCCGCCTGATTTGTTACGTGTGCAAACGCTGATCAGCGGGAACAGATGATGATGCAACGAGTCGGCAACAACGGCGTTGTCAGCCCGGATTTTCGAATCGAAAACGCCTACCCGGCGAGCCTGAAATATTGGGAAGGCGAGCGCACGCTGGAGTTCGGCACCGAGATGACCACCATGTCTTACGGGATTCACGTTTTCGATTACCCGAAAGTGCGCGAATGGCTACCGCCGTTTGCCCATGAAACGTTGTCTGACGCGCACAAAAGACTCGTACTCGTGCGCGTTACGGCGGCGCTTCGTGTGCTCGGCCTGAAAGCCCTATGGATCGCCACGTCGCCGTCGCACGAGCGTGAGGCTTCTAGAACGCGCTCTACGACCTCAATCCTTGCCACCTGATGTTCCGCTTCACTCAACATGACGACCTTCCCGAAACGCAATTTTGCTGAGGCATCTTGCTAGTCCGGGGTCAACTTTTATTGAAATCGACGTTCAGCCCTATTGCAACCGGCGTTTCCTAAAAAAAGCTGATAGCTACGATTGGCGGATCACCCTTCAGGTATCCGCCCCACCCTCGAACGTCTATCGGCCTCGCGCGCCGCCACCACCTGTGCGTGGACGCGCGCTCGGCGCTCCCGCAGGCGCGCGCCCGCGCGGCGGCCCGGACGGTGGGCGCTGACCGCCTCCCGCTCCACCAGCGCCGCCTGCGCCACCACCGTAACCTGCGCTACCGCCACTTGCGGGGCGCTTTCCGCCTGAACCACCGGGACGACCGCGCGGCGCCGGACGTCCACCGCGTGCGGCCCATTCGGCATCACGCGCATCGGCCGTGGTGGACACTGGGTCGGCGATCAACGCAGGGTTAAAGCCCTCGATTTTGACGCGGGCGATCACCTGTTTGCTGAAGCGCTCGATGTCTTTCAAGAGTGGCAATTCTTCGTTCGTGACCAGCGACATGGCTTGTCCGCTCGCCCCGGCGCGACCGGTACGACCGATTCGGTGCACGTAGTCCTCCGGCACGTTTGGCAACTCATAGTTCACAACCTGCGGCAGTTGATCGATATCGATACCGCGCGCGGCGATGTCGGTCGCAACCAGTGCTTGCAGGGTGCCTGTTTTGAATTCAGCGAGCGCCTTGGTGCGCGCGCCCTGACTCTTGTTTCCGTGAATTGCCATCGCCGAAATGCCCGATTTTTCGAGCTGCTCGGCGAGGCGATTGGCGCCGTGTTTGGTGCGCGTAAAAATGAGCGATTGCGTCCATTTTTGTTCGCGAATGAGATGCACGAGGAGCTTTGCTTTGTGCGCTTTATCGACCAGTACCACCGATTGATCGACGACTTCAATCGTCGTATTGCGGCGCGCCACTTCGATCATCTTCGGGTTGTTCAGCAGGCGATCCGTGAGCGCTTTGATGTCATCAGAGAACGTGGCGCTGAACAGGAGGTTTTGCCGTTTCGGCGGCAGCACGGCGAGCACTTTTTTGATGTCGTGGATAAAACCCATGTCGAGCATGCGATCGGCTTCATCGAGCACCAGAATTTCGATCTGCGAGAAATTGATCGCGCCCTGACCGTAAAGATCGAGCAATCGACCCGGCGTGGCAACGACAACATCCACACCGTGACGCATCGCCTGAATCTGCGGATTGATGCCGACGCCGCCGAAGATGCAGGTCGATGTCATCGGCAAAAACTTGCCGTATACGCGCACGCTTTCTTCAACCTGAGCGGCGAGCTCGCGCGTGGGCGCGAGGATCAATGCGCGCGGGAGTTTTTTGCCGCGAGCGCCGTTGGTGGGTGGCAGTTGTGGCTTCGCGGAGAGCATCAGGCGCTGCAACATCGGCAGCACAAAGCCTGCCGTTTTGCCGGTGCCGGTTTGCGCGCCACCGAGCAGGTCGCCGCCCTCGAGCACGGCGGGAATTGCCTGCTTTTGAATGGGGGTCGGTGTGCTGTAGCCATGAGCCAGCACAGCGCGGACGAGTTCGTCACGCAAGCCGAGCGCAGCAAAGCCGCCGTCGACGGTGGCTGGGGCGTGGGGCGCTGCCGGAGCTTCAGAAACAGCGATTGGAGTCAGCGCTTCGGTGGTTGCAACTGGGGCCGCTGGACGCGACTCTACAGGGCGTGGAAGCGCGTGGTGCTGAGGTTGCGCGCGCGGAGCCGATGGGTTCTGTGGCGCGCGATCATCTTGAAGCCAGTTGAGCTGTTTCTTTGGGGGCGCATTGAACAACGCCGCAGAATTGCCGCCTCCTTG
>JBBRVM010000212.1:0-6724 GCA_038246865.1 Burkholderiales bacterium | reverse complement strand
TTTTGCGAACACTACGCCGGAGCGACCGTTTTTTTGCTGCGAGCGAGCGGCATGCCGGCGCGCGTCGTTACTGGCTATCAGGGCGGCGAGTATCAGCCAGCGGGGCACATGATCGTGCGACAGAGTGACGCACATGCGTGGGTCGAGGTGTGGATTGACGGCAGCTGGAGGCGCGTTGATCCCACAGGTGCGGTGGCACCTGACCGCATCGAACGCGGGATACAGGAATCGTTGCCGGAGACCGAGCGCATGCTAGTCAGCACGCGCAACTGGATATCGTTCACCGGCCTTTCCAACCTGTGGGAAGACGCGAGTTTTTCTTACACCAAATGGGTGATCGGATTTGATCGTGACCGGCAAAAGGAATTGCTGAAAGACCTGGGTTTGGGCGGAATCAACCCCCTCGCCGCGCTCGGCTGGATGTTGATTGCGATCACCGCCAGCGGCGCGCTGATGGGACTTGCATGGTGGTTGTGGCTCAAACGAAACGAGCGCAAGATCGATCCCATGCTCAGAACCTGGCGCAGCCTTCGCAAACGGTTAGTCAAAGCGGGGTTCGCGATTGCCCCGCATGAAACGGTGACGGCCGCGTTGGCACGAGCAGCCATTCGCTGGCCGATGCATGCGGCGACGTTCGCTGAATTTTCGAAGCGATATAACGGGGCCCGGTTTGCCGGTGGCACCGCTACTACAAGCGTGTCAGTCGTAAATCTACCCTCGCATTTTCAGCTGCGCCGGCAGTGATTTTGCGCCGCCCGCCAACGCACCCAGGAAACCATCAGCTTTTTCGTTGAAGCCATATCTCACTGGGGCTGGCGCGATGAATCGGCTTAAGTCAACTTTTTAGCTTTTATGGCTTTAGCCCCTGTGCAATAGTCGTTTCAGGTAAAAGTTGATCGCTGGAAAAGTAGTCGCTCCAATGGTCCCACAGCAGTTCGCGTGCACGAGTTGGCCCGATACCGATCGTCTAGGCACGGAATCTTCACTCTTGTAGGGGCGGCTTGCCGCGACCAACCGCGGCGTCGCAGCCGGTTAAGCAACGCCACTTTGGGTCGCGGCAAGCCGCTCCTACAAGGTGTACTTCTTGAACGAACGGTATTGGCCCGACCCCAAACCCAATCCGAACGGCGCATTCATTACGTACCGCGCTCCCGCCATTCAGCTATCGATCACGGGCACTTTGATCTCAGGTTGAAGGGTCGCGGCCAATCCGGCGAGTGTCGCGCCGCCGAGAATGATGGCGTCGCACGGCCAGCGCTCCGCTGCGTCAAGGCAGGCCTGCGTTAACAATTCAAGCGCCATCGCGGGCTCTTCGGCGAGCTGCGCGCCTGTAGGCGCAACGGTGTGCACGCCGGGCAGCGCGTCGCCCAGGTCCATCATCCGCGTGAAGCGTTTCAGGATTGGCCCCCAGGCTTCCCCTCCGGTCACCACCGCGAATCGACCTGTGGCTGCGGCTTCGAGAAATGCAGCCTCGGTAAGTCCCGTCGCCCGCGATGAGCAACACTCACGCAACGCAAACAATCCTGGATCACCGAAGCAGCCGATACCGACCACCGTCGGCAGTCACGCCATTTACGGGAATAACGCTCCATAACGGCACGAATGGTTTCCACACGCGCCTGACTCTGCTGCCACAACAGAAGCCTTCTAAGTGTTTTCTCCACTTCAAATAACAAATTTAAGTCGTTGGACTAATGGACGCTGCACCGCAACAATTCATGCATCGACTCCTCCACTGCCCGATAAGCAAACGACAAAACAAAGGAAATCTCCATGTCACTCATCAACACCACCATCAAACCATTTAGGGCCACGGCCTACCAAAACGGCAAATTCATCGACGTATCAGATGCCACAATGAAGGGCAAATGGTCGGTCGTCGTGTTCTACCCGGCCGATTTCACCTTCGTCTGCCCGACAGAACTGGAAGACCTGGCCGATAACTACGCGCACTTTCAAGCGCTGGGCGTTGAGGTGTACGGCGTGTCGACCGACAGCCATTTTGCGCACAAAGCATGGCATGACACTTCAGAAGCAATCAAGAAAGTGCAATACGCCCTGATCGGCGACCCAACCGCAACGCTTGCACGCAACTTTGACGTGCTGATCGAAGAAGAAGGCATGGCGCTACGCGGCACCTTCGTCATCAATCCAGAGGGTCAGATCAAACTCTGCGAAATCCACGACAACGGCATCGGTCGCGACGCGTCGGAACTGCTGCGCAAAGTTCGCGCGGCAAAGTACGTTGCAGAGCATCCGGGTCAAGTCTGCCCGGCCAAATGGACCGAAGGCGCAGCCACGTTGACGCCATCGCTCGACCTGGTCGGAAAGATCTAGGCTAACTTGTGACTTTGCGCCCACTTTGCGGGCGCTGTCACTGAGTCGGACGCTTGTAGGAGCGGCTTGCCGCGACCGGAGCTAAGCCCAGCAACGTCGCGGCGGGCCGCTACCGCAAGGACGCATCGTTGAACGTCGATTGCGCGTTCGTCGAAACATCCCTTAATTTCTCGTTCAGCCCAAAGTCGAACGCGGGCTTCTATCGTCCGAACATTTTGAATTCGTGAGTCACGCCATGCTAGACATCAACCTAAAAACACAACTCAAGGCCTACCTCGAAAAGCTCACGCAGCCGATTGAAATCATCGCCTCGGTGGATGAAAGCAAAGGCTCTCTCGATCTCATCGAATTACTGGCAGATATCAAACCGCTGTCAGATCGCATCACCGTGACCGAACAACGCGACGACACAGAAAGAAAACCCTCGTTCGCCATCACACGACCCGGCACAGACGTGGGAGTTCGCTTCGCGGGTCTGCCGCTCGGCCACGAATTCACATCGCTAGTTTTGGCGTTACTGCACGTCGGTGGTCACCCATCAAAGGCTGCTGCTGATGTCATCGATCAAGTGAAAAATTTGCAAGGCTCGTTTCACTTTGAAACGTACTACTCGCTCACCTGCCAGAATTGCCCGGACGTGGTTCAGGCGCTCAACCTGATGGCGGTGCTGAACCCCAACATCAGCCACGTCGCCATCGATGGCGCACTGTTTCAGGAAGAAGTCACAAAGCGCAAAGTCATGAACGTTCCGTCAATCTTTCTGAACGGCGTGCCGTTCGGTCAGGGGCGCATGGAGCTGGCCGAAATCGTCGCAAAGCTTGACACGGCCAGTGCCGCACGCGAAGCCGAAAAACTGAACGCAAAAGCGCCGTTCGACGTGCTCATCGTCGGCGGCGGTCCCGCAGGTGCAGCAGCCGCCGTTTACGCGGCGCGCAAGGGCATAGCCACCGGCATCGCGGCAGAACGTTTCGGTGGTCAAGTGCTCGACACAATGGGAATAGAGAACTACATCTCGATCAAAGAAACTGATGGCCCGCACTTCGCCGTCGCGCTGGAGCAGCACGTCAAAGCGTACGACGTAGACGTCATGAATTTGCAGCGCGCCGAGGCATTGGTGCCCGGCGCGTTGATCGAAATCAAACTCAAAAGCGGCGCAACGCTCAAATCGAAAACCGTGATCCTTGCCACGGGTGCACGCTGGCGCGACATGAATGTGCCCGGTGAAAAAGAGTACCGAACCAAAGGCGTGACCTACTGCCCGCACTGCGACGGACCGCTTTTCAAAGGCAAGCGTGTTGCGGTAATCGGTGGCGGCAACTCGGGCGTTGAAGCGGCCATTGATTTGGCGGGCCTCGTAGCCCACGTCACTTTGCTCGAATTCGCGACTGAATTGCGCGCCGACGCGGTGCTGCAGCGCAAGTTACGCAGCCTGCCGAACGTCACCGTTATCCTGGATGCGCAAACCACTGAAGTCACCGGTGACGGACAAAGAGTCAACGGCCTCATTTACAAAGATCGCGCCACCGACGAAGTGAAAGAAGTCGATCTCGAAGGTGTGTTCGTGCAAATCGGTTTGCTGCCGAACACTGACTGGCTCAAAGGGGTCATCGAGCTGTCGAAACATGGCGAAATCGTCGTTGATGCTCATGGCCGCACCAACGTCCCCGGCGTATTCGCTGCGGGCGACGCCACCACCACGCCGTTCAAGCAAATCGTCATCGCGGCGGGTGAAGGGTCGAAGGCCGCGCTTTCCGCGTTCGATCACATCATCCGGAGCGACTCCTGAAACGTCTTACTTGGGTATGGCAATCCATTGATCAGCGACGGACAAAACTGCAACGCGATGATCAAAAACAGTCTCGAGCGCGCGGTGCGTCGCCGTATCGATACATCGCCCTTCATAGGTCACGCGACCGCCCGCCATGATGACCATGTCGTCCGCATTAAGCGCCATCGATATTTCGTGCAGCACACTCACCACTGTCGTACCTTTAAGTACCAGCGCACGCACGCTGGCAAGCCAGTCAGCCTGATGGGGTGGGTCAAGGTTGACGAGCGGCTCATCCATCAACAGCACTTGTGCTTCCGAGGCCAGCGCACGCGCCAGCAACACGCGCTGGCGCTCGCCACCGGAGAGCGCGCCGAGGGGGCGGGTTCGGTATTCCCATGCGTGCGTGGCGCGCAGCGCACGCTCCACGGCGGCGTGATCGAGAGCACTGGGCGGTGCCAGCCAGCCCTGATGCGGAATGCGCCCCAGCATTGCTATATCGTAGGCACCCAGGTCTTCGGCAGCGGCTTCGTTTTGCCCTAACCAGGTGAGTGTTTGTGCACGTTCGCGGCGTGAGTAGTCATGCAGCGGTTTGCCCAACAAACTCACGCTACCTGTGCATGGCAGGAGTCCTGCCAGAACTTTCAGCAACGTTGATTTACCCGCACCATTCGGCCCGACAATACTCGTCCAGCGACCTTTGCGAAAACTTGCGTTCACTCCAAGCAAAATCGGTGTTTTCCCCATGCTGGCATTGACCGAGTTGGCGGACACGGCGACTGGCTGCATCAGATCACGCGACCTGACAACGTGTTGCCGCTGCGATGCATCAGCCACAGCAAATAGCTGCCGCCCAGCACCGCAGTCAATACGCCCACCGGCAACTCCTGCGGCGCGATTAGCCAGCGTGCCAACAAGTCTGCACTCGACAGTAAAACACCGCCGGTCAAGCTGGCAAGCAACATCAGCTGTCCATGCGTCACGCGCACTACCGAGCGCACCAGGTGCGGTGCCGCCAGGCCGACAAAGGCGATCAACCCGGTTTGCGCAACAGCCGTGCCCGTTGCCAGCGCAAGGATTGCGATCAACGCCGCACGCAACGGCACCAACGGCAAGCCCAGACTCGCCGCCGTCGCCTCGCCTAAACTCAAACCGTCGAGCGTGCGGCTAAGCGACCACGCGGCAACGGCACACATCGGCAATATGGCAAGCATCAGCAAGCACGCTGCCCAGCCCACGAAGCTGGTTGAGCCCAATAGAAACGCCTGCATCGCCTGCAGCGAATCAGGTGAGAAAACCAGCACCAATGAGGTTGCCGCGCCAAGCACCACGCCAACCACCACGCCCGCCAGCAGGAGGCGCAACGTATGCTGCACGCCACGCGCCAAAGCGAGCGTCAGCAGCACACCCAGAATCGCTCCAAAAAAAGCAGCGCCGGTCAAACCGAAGCGCACCAGCCAGTGGGTTGATACCACGGAAATCACAACCGCCTTTACTGCACTGCCACCGACCATGCCTGCAGCGCCACCCATCAGGGCCAACGCCAAAGCTACGGCGAGCGCCGCACCCGTTGCGCTGCCGAGTAAATACGGATCGGCCAGTGGATTGCGAAACAGGCCTTGCGCTAAAGCCCCCGCCAGCCCCAACAGCGCACCGGCGGCCCATGCGCCCATCGTGCGCGGCAGGCGGATGTTCCAGACAATTTGCTCCGCCATGGCGCGCTCTGGGGAGCCGGGAGCCGCACTGAACAAGTCGTTCAACAGATTCTCAAAACCTGTACTGCCGATGCATACGCCAAGCAGAACCAGAACCATGCTTAACAGCAGCAACGACAGCGCCAGTGCGGACGCCCGTCTCGAAGCAGCTGCCATTTCCATCAGGACTTCTTCGCTCCGTGCGCCTTGTCAACCAGACACTTTGCCATGATGATTGCCGCCTCGGCCATGCGCGGACCGGGCCGCACCAGCACATCCGATTGATCCAGCGCGAACACGCAAACACCGTCCTCCCGAATCGCGCGAATGTTGCTCCAGCCGGGGCGATCCGTCATGCCCTCGAAACCTCTGGCGCCAACCATAATCACATCTGGATTTGCACGCACCACAAATTCAGGATTGATCTTCGGGAATGGCCCCAGAGTTCCAGGCAGAATATTTATCACCCCTAAACGTGTCAAAGTCTCACCGATAAACGACGATTCGCCAGCGCCGTAGGGACCACTATTGACTTCGAAGTAAACACGCTTGCCACGAACGCTTTGCGGCAATGAGCGCGCCGCTGCTTGCATGTTTGCGTCAATTGCAAGCCAAACTTTTTGCGCGTCCGGCACATTAAGCAACCGACCCAACGTGGCGATCACCCGTTGCACATCCTTATGCGTTTTCGGTTCGCACACGACGACCTTTAGCCCGAGCGCCTCCAGACGTTCCGCGAGCCGCGAAGACGCCGCCATCAAAACGACGTCGGGTCGCAGCGCGACGATGGATTCAACATTCAGATCAAGCCCACCACCGACTTGAGGCAGTAGTTTCACGCTGTCCGGCCAGTTGGAATTTCGGTCAACGCCAACGAGGCGCTGACATTGACCCAGTGCGCACACGGTCTCGGTGAGCGATGGCA
>JBBRVM010000211.1:0-6749 GCA_038246865.1 Burkholderiales bacterium | reverse complement strand
CCTCGGCTAATTCCTTCAGCATCATCGCTCCTTCGCTGCGAGAGAGTGCAAGCAGCAGGCGGCCACCGACGTCAATAGACTGAATTCCACGCTGGATTTTGGCCATTTCTTGTATTTGCTATTAACGAACTAATTTACTTTTAGCGAATCTGCGATTAACATGCAAGCAGCTGCGCAAAAAAGGAAGTGTCATGTCGTCGCAAAAAAAATTCGCCTCCCAAGCTGATCTCGAAGTCAAAAAAGTAACCTTCGACAAGCTCTCCGACAACGCCTACGCCTACACCGCCGAGGGCGACCCGAACACGGGCATCATTATTGGCGACGACTGCGTGATGGTGATCGACACGCAGGCCACACCGCTCATGGCGCAGGACGTAATAAAACATATCCGCACCGTCACCGACAAGCCAATCAAGTACGTTGTGTTGTCGCACTATCACGCTGTGCGAGTGCTCGGTGCATCAGGCTATAAGGCTGAGGGCGCGGAACATATCATCGCCAGTCAGGACACGTATGACCTGATCGTTGAGCGTGGCGAGCAGGACAAAGCGAGCGAGATCGGGCGCTTCCCACGTCTGTTTCAAAACGTGGAGTCGGTGCCGCCGGGCATGACCTGGCCAACGATGACGTTCAAGGGTGAGATGACACTCTGGCTCGGCAAACTCGAGGTGAAGCTCATGCAGGTCGGACGCGGTCACACCAAGGGCGACACCATCGCGTGGATTCCTTCGCAAAAGGTGTTGTTCTCGGGTGATCTAGTGGAGTTTGACGCAACGCCCTACGCGGGAGATGCTTACTTTGAGGATTGGCCTGCGACGCTTGACGCTCTCGCTGCGCTGAAACCGTCGAGCCTCGTTCCCGGTCGTGGTGCCGCTCTGAAAACACCGGAGCAAGTGGCTGCTGGGCTGAAAGGCACGCGCGAGTTTGTGAGCGAGCTTTATGCGTCGGTCAAAGCGGGCGTAGCGGCGGGCAAGGACTTACGCAGCGTGTATCGCGAAACCTTTGATCGCCTGAAACCGAAGTACGGACATTGGGTAATTTTTGATCACTGCATGCCGTTTGACGTGACGCGTGCTTATGACCTGGCAACGGGTCATGCTGATCCACGCATCTGGACGGACAAGCGCGATCAGGAGATGTGGCTGGCGCTGGAGGGATAGTCGTCTCAAAGCTACGTCGACGATGGACTACCAGGCCTTACGCTTTGAGCATCGCCGGTGCGCCGAACAGGACGCAGCAGCGCCGCTGCGCACACCGGTCGTGATCGTGGGCGCAGGCCCCGTGGGCATGACGCTGGCACTCGATCTTGCTCAGCAGGGTATCAAAGTAGTCCTGCTTGATGATGACAACAAGCTCTCCGTAGGCTCTCGTGCGATTTGTTTCGCTAAACGGACGCTCGAGATTTTTGATCGCCTCGGCGTGGGCGACGCGATGGTTGCTAAAGGCGTGTCGTGGAACGTCGGTAAAGTGTTCTGCAAGGGCGACCACGTCTACACCTTCAACCTACTCGCCGAAGAAGGCCATCAACGGCCCGCGTTCATCAATCTTCAACAGTATTACGTCGAAGGCTATCTGTGCGACGCCGTTCTGCAGCAGCCGAACATTGATGTGCGCTGGAAGCATAAAGTGCTCGCTGTAGACAACCGCACGGATGGCGTCGCACTCACCGTCGAATCGCCAGACGGCTCATACGCCCTGGCTGCCGACTACGTGATCGCCTGCGACGGCTCGCGCTCACCCGTGCGTCAAGCACTGGGACTGGAATCGAAAGGCCAGACCTTTCGCGATCGCTTTTTGATTGCTGACGTCAAGATGACCGCCCCCTTTCCCACCGAGCGCTGGTTCTGGTTTGACCCGCCGTTCCATCCCAATCAATCGGTGCTCTTGCACAAGCAACCGGACAATGTTTGGCGCATCGATTTTCAACTCGGTTGGGACGCCGATCCCGAGGAAGAGAAAAAGCCTGAGCGCGTACGGCCCCGCGTGCAGGCGCTTCTCGGCGCGGACACCGAGTTTGAATTCGAGTGGATCAGTGTCTACACCTTCGCCTGCATGCGTATGGAAAAGTTTCGCCACGGACGCGTTTTGTTCGCTGGGGACTCGGCGCATCTGGTGTCGCCGTTTGGTGCGCGTGGCGCTAACTCAGGCATTCAGGATGTGGACAATCTGGCATGGAAACTCGCGCTGGTGCTTCGCGACGACGCGCCGGATCGTCTTCTCGACACCTACGCCAGCGAGCGCGAATTTGCCGCTGATGAAAACATTTTGAATTCGACGCGCGCGACCGATTTCATTACCCCAAAAAGTGAAGTGAGCCGGCTGTTTCGCGATGCGGTGCTAGCGCTGGCGAAGGATCAGCCGTTCGCGAGGCGCATCGTGAATTCTGGGAGGTTATCGGTCTCAGCGACGCTTCATGACTCGCAGTTGAATACGCCAAGGACCGATGAGTTTTTCGGGGCGATGGTGCCGGGTGCGCCTGCTGTCGATGCGCCGGTACTCATCGACGGCCTCAAAGAATGGTTCCTGTCTTTCCTCATAACGGAATTCGTTTGCGTAACACTCGACGAATCAAAAGCGTTGTGTTTTTCGCCGTCCACCCCGGAGAGAGAGGTCAGGAGCCAGCAGATCATCGCGTCAGCCGAATGGATCGCACGCTACGACGCGCGCCCCGGCACCACCTACCTGTTCCGTCCCGACCAGCATGTCTGCGCGCGATGGCGGCAATACGACGAAACGGCAGTGCGAGCGGCGATTGCGCGCGCAACCTGCAACGATTGAGGAGCAACAAAATGTCAACGCTCAACATCGAACCCAACATGAAAAACTTCGACGCTTTTTACGAAGCGCTGATCGATACTCACCGCGATTTGTCGCCCGCCAAGAGCCACGAAGTGAACGCGAAACTCGTTTTGCTTCTCGCCAACCATATTGGCGATCTTGATGTTTTGAAAGACGCAATGCAAAGGGCTTTGAAATGACTCATTCTCCGATCGCTTATCAAACCGGTTTCGGCAACGAATTCACGACCGAAGCGCTTTCTGGCGCTTTGCCAATAGGGCGCAATTCACCGCAAAAGTGTCCCTACGGCCTGTACGCCGAGCAGTTGACGGGCAGCGCATTCACAGCGCTGCGTGGCGACAATAAGCGCTCGTGGCTCTATCGGATCCGCCCGTCGGCGGTGCACGCCCCGTTTAAGCAAATCGGCAACGGCAGCCTCGTGAGCGATTTCAGCAACACGCTAACAACGCCGAATCAATTGCGCTGGAGTCCGTTGCCAATTCCAGTTGAGCCCGCTGATTTCATTCAGGGCCTCGTGACGTACGCGGGCAACGGAGATGCGTATGCTCAGTCGGGTTGCGGCATTAATCTGTACGCCGCCAATTGCTCTATGGAAAATCGTGCGTTCTACAACGCCGATGGCGAGATGCTGATCCTGCCGCAGCAGGGTCGTCTACGTTTTGTCACCGAGCTTGGCGTGATCGAAGCCGAGCCGCAGGAAATCGTGGTTATACCGAGGGGCGTCCGCTTTCGCGTTGAGCTGATTGACGAGACCGCTCGTGGCTACATTTGCGAGAACTTTGCCGCGCCGTTTCGCCTGCCAGACCGTGGTCCGATTGGATCGAATGGGCTCGCCAATCAGCGTGATTTTTTGACGCCTGTCGCCGCTTACGAAGACAAAGACCAGCCAACCGAGTTGGTCGCAAAGTTCGGTGGCAATCTGTGGTCCGCCCAGATGGATCACTCGCCTTTCGATGTGGTCGCCTGGCATGGCAACTACGCGCCCTACAAGTACGATTTGCGCCGCTTCAACGCCATTGGATCCATCAGCTACGACCATCCCGATCCTTCGATTTTTCTTGTGCTGCATTCGGCGTCCGACACGCCGGGTGTGAGCAATATTGATTTCGTGATTTTTCCGCCACGCGTGCTCGCGATGCAGGACACCTTTCGCCCGCCGTGGTTTCATCGCAACATCGCGGGTGAATTTATGGGTTTGATCCATGGCGCGTACGATGCGAAAGCCGATGGTTTCTCTCCCGGCGGCGCAAGCCTGCATAACTGCATGACAGGTCACGGGCCAGACACCGAAACGTTTGAAAAGGCGTCGAACGCGGATACGACGAAGCCACACTACATTACCGAAACTATGGCGTTTATGCTTGAGACAAGAACAATTATTCGACCGACGCAGCAGGCATTGAATTCACCCGAGCTACAGCAGAACTATTTTGAATGCTGGCAGGGGATCAAGAAACACTTCGATCCCGCGAAGCGATAGCAACAGCCACCTCTCATGAACCGCAGGAGAGGCAACAGACCCGAAGACCGATCATGAATCAAATCAACGAAACCCACGACCCCGCTCTCAAGTCGTTCATCGAGAGCGCCAACGACGGCATCACAGATTTCCCGATGCAAAACCTGCCGCATGCGGTGTTTCGACGCGCAGGCTCAGGCGAAGCATTTCGTGGAGGCGTAGCAATCGGCGATCAAGTGCTTGACCTTACTGCGCTTGCAGCGACATCGTTGTTGAGTGGCAATGCAGTCGCAGCGTGCGAAGCAGCCAGAGAATCGACGCTAAACCGTTTCATGTCAATGGGGCATGCAAGCTGGTCTGCGCTTCGATTGGCGCTGTCGCGAGCGCTACGCTCTGGCTCTGGCTCTGCGCATGAGTCTCAAGTCCGCGCATGCCTGATCGCCCAGGACGACGTGGAATATGCCGTCCCCGCGCAGATCGGCGACTACACCGATTTCTATACCTCGGTCTATCACGCCACTAATATCGGTCGCCTGTTCCGCCCTGACAACGCGCTGCTGCCAAACTACAAGTGGATACCGATTGGCTATCACGGGCGCGCCTCATCGGTCGCGGTATCGGGTCAGAGCTTTCCACGCCCTGTCGGCCAGATCATGCCACCCGGTGCTGCACAGCCGGTGTTAGCCCCCAGCAAACGCATGGACTACGAGCTTGAGCTGGGCGTCTTCGTTGGGCAAGGTAATGCGCTCGGCAGCCGGATTAACATCGCAGAGGCGGAGTCTCATGTGTTTGGCGTGTGCCTGCTCAACGATTGGTCAGCGCGCGATTTGCAGGCGTGGGAGTATCAGCCGCTGGGTCCCTTCCTCGCCAAGAATTTTGCGACAACCATCTCGCCCTGGATCGTGACGCTCGAGGCCCTCGCGCCCTATCGCACCGCATGGACGCGCGTCGCCGACGATCCGCAGCCATTGCCCTACCTTGACTCATCGGAAAACCGTCAGCAGGGCGCCTTCGATATTCAGCTTGAGGTGCTCATCGAAACTCCTCGTATGCGAGAGCTTGCGCTACAACCAGAGCGGCTATGTCTGACCAGCTATCGCCACGCTTACTGGACCCTCGCACAACTCATCGCACACCACACGGTCAACGGCTGTAATCTGCAACCGGGCGATCTTCTGGGCACTGGAACACTGTCAGGCCCAACAGCCACCGAGGCAGGCGCATTGATCGAACTAACAGTCGGTGGCAAAGAGCCCGTGGCGCTGGCGACCGGCGAATCGCGTACTTTCCTCGAAGATGGCGACGCGGTGATCCTGCGCGCGCATTGCGAAAAAGCGGGGGCTGTCCGCATCGGGTTTGGGCAGTCATACGGGCGAATTGAGCCCGCAGCTGCGCTCTAAGTCCGACAGGGGTTTTCGCTAGCGCATGACCGTCCCGTTGGCGCTAGCATCGTTTTATTTTGTAATCAAAGGAGGCGGGAATGAAATTGACGATCAAGGCAGCATTATTGGGCGCGGCCGTTGCGCTGACTGGCGCGGCACAGGCACAAGAAATTACGTTGAAAGTTTCACACTTTTGGGCCCCCGGCGCGATGGCACCGCTCAAGGTGATCGGGCCATGGTGCGACAAGATCAACAAGGAGTCCGGCGGTAAGCTGAAGTGCCAGATTTTCCCGGCCATGCAGCTGGGTGGCACGCCCGCGCAACTATTTGACCAAGCCAAAGACGGCGTTGCCGATATTGTTTACACGTTGCCCGGTTACACGGCGGGCCGCTTTCCACTCATGGAGGCGTTCGAACTACCGTTCATGAACGAGAACGCAGAAGCCTCGTCGCAAGCCGTTTGGGAATACTACTTGACGACACCTGCTGTGCAGAAGGAGTTCGTCGGCGTCAAACCACTCATGTTTCACACCCATGACGAGGGCTACGTTCACACAAAGGACAAGCAGATCAAAACGCTTGCAGACTTTAAAGGCCTGAAGATGCGCGCTCCGACGCGTCAGACCAACAAGTTGCTTTCGAAGTTGGGCGCAACGCCCGTATCGATGCCGCTTCCAGCGATTCCAGATTCAATCAGCAAGGGCGTGATCGATGGTTTCATGTTGCCCTGGGAAGTCATCCCTAGCGTGAAGCTGCAGGAGATGGTGAAGTTCCACTCGGAGACTGATCCGAAAGAACGCGCGCTCTATAGCGCGATTTTCATCATGGCGATGAACCCGGCCAAGTACGATTCACTGCCCGCTGATCTGAAGAAAGTCATTGACAATAATTCGGGCGCAGAGCTGGTCAAACAGACCGGCAAGATTTGGGACGAATCAGCAGCACCGGGACGCAAGGCAGCTGAGGATCGCAAGAACTCGTTCTACATGATTCCGGCGAGCGAGCTGGCGAACTGGCGCACCGCGTCGGCGAGTCTATATGACGAGTGGGTCGCTGAGGCGACTGCCAAAGGTAACGACGGCAAGGCGTTGTTGGCGAAGGCTCAGGGG
>JBBRVM010000210.1:0-6763 GCA_038246865.1 Burkholderiales bacterium | reverse complement strand
GTGATGACCTCCCTCGCCTTCATGCTTGGCGTGTTGCCTCTGGTGCTCGCCAGCGGCGCGGGTTCGGCGAGTCAACGCGCGCTGGGCACGGGGGTGCTCGGTGGCGCGCTGGTCGGGACCTTCCTCGCTGTGTTCTTCGTGCCGATCTTCTTCGTTGTGGTGCGCAGTATTTTCAAAGGCAGCGAACGTCAGCGTGAACGCTATGTTGCGCACGCCAAAGAAGCGGGAGTTGCAGGTGATGACTAAACTGAATTTCACTAACGCACTGCGCCTCACGCACGTAACAGCCGCGATGGCACTGGCGGGCGCTCTTGGCGCGTGTTCATTCATACCCGCTTATGAACGCCCAGCCGCACCTGTGGCCGCGACATTTCCGGGTGCAGCGTCTGCGACGGGTCAAGTTGCCGCATCAGATCTGGCGTGGCAGGATTTCTTCGCTGATGCGCGCCTTAAAAAGCTCATCGAAATCGCACTCACGAACAATCGCGACCTGCAAGTTGCGGTGCTCAATATCTCTAGAGCCCAGGCGCAGTATCAGATTCAACGTGCGGCGCAATTCCCGGCAGTTAACGGGGCGTTAGGGGGACAGCGTCAGGCAAGGACTGCCGATGTTTACTCCCTGGGCGTTGGCATTACTTCGTTCGAACTGGATTTCTTTGGTCGCCTTCAAAGTTTGAAAGAAGCTACGTTGGCGCAGTATCTGTCGACCGAAGAGTCGCGCAAGACCGTGCAGATCAGTTTGATCGCCGCAGTCGCCAATACTTACCTCAGCATGCTGGCGGACGACCAGTTGCTGGCGCTGACGCGTGACACGTTGAACACGCGCGAGCAATCTTTCAAGCTCTCGAAATTACGCTTTGACAATGGCGTGACCTCTGAGCTTGATTTGCGTCTGGCGCAAGGTCTGGTTGAAGGTGCACGCGCCAATCTGGCGCAGTTGCAACGGCAACGCGCTCAGGATGAAAACGCGCTCGTGCTGCTGCTCGGACAATCGTTACCCGCGGACTTGCCGGTGGGCGGTCAGCTCGGCACACAGTCGCAAATGTTGAAAGACGTGCCCGCAGGTCTGCCGTCAGACCTGCTCAATCGCCGTCCAGACATTCGCGCCGCCGAGCAACAGTTGCTATCCGCAAACGCCAACATTGGCGCAGCACGCGCAGCCTTCTTCCCACGCATTTCTTTAACTGCGAGTGTGGGCAAGGTTAGCTCTGAACTCGGCAATCTGTTGAGCGGTGGAACCGGCTGGGCGTTTGCGCCGCAGCTGGTGGTGCCACTGTTCAATATGGGAGCCAATCAGGCTAATCTCGAAGCAGCAAAGATCACGCGCCAGATCACAGTGGCGCAGTACGAAAAGGCGATTCAAATCGCATTTCGTGAAGTTGCCGATGCGCTAGCGGGCTCCAGCACGCTCGGCGAGCAGTATCGCGCAACCCAGGCGCAGGTTGATGCCGCACAGGCCAGCTACAAGCTCTCCGATCTACGCTACAGCGGCGGCGTCGCCAGCTATCTGGATTTGCTCGACGCACAACGCTCGCTATACGTTGCGCAACAGTCAGCAATTCAGGTACAACTGGCGCAACTGCAAAATCAGGTGACGTTGTACAAGACGCTCGGCGGCGGCTGGACGTCGACACCGTAAAAGGGCGCACGCTCCCTACAATGGCGCTCTTCCGTTCTACGCAAGAGTCCCAGTTTGCTTGAAGTCCGCTCTCTCTGCTTCGACTACCCGAATCATCCCGCGCTCGTTGACGTAACGTTCGCGCTAGCCGTCGGCAGCGTGACCGCGCTGGTCGGCCCGAACGGTGCAGGCAAAAGCACGCTGATGCGCTGTATTGCCGGGCTCGCTGAACCGCTCTCGGGCGCGGTGTATTTGAATGGCGTCGCCATCACCGACAACCCCCGGCTCGCACATCGCGACATCGGTTTTCTTGAAGACGAATTCGGGCTCTATGATGAGCTGACTGCGAGCCAATGTCTGCATTACGCTGCGGCAGCGCGCGGCGTGCCGGACGCCAATCTCGACGCCCGCACGGACGCGGTCGCAGCACAACTCGACATCACGCACTGCCTGCCCAAACGCGTACGGGAACTTTCGCGCGGGCAGCGCCAGCGCGTGGCCATTGGTCAGGCGATCATCAGCGCGCCCAAGCTTCTGGTGCTCGACGAGCCCGCCTCCGGCCTTGACCCCGAGGCGCGTGCGAGCCTGGCTGCGCTGTTTCGGCGCTTGCAGGCCGATGGCATCACGCTGCTGGTTTCATCGCACATCCTGACCGAGCTTGAGGCGTATTCGACGCACATGCTGGTGTTGCGCGCGGGGCGGATGATTGAGTACCGCTCACTGTCTAACGTCGCTGCGAGCGCTGCGCCGCTACAGTCGGAACGCCGCGAGCGAAGCCTCGAAGTCGTGCTGCAAGTGCCCTGGCGTGATTGGGCGACGTTGCCTTTGAGTGGCGTGCAGATTCGAACGCTTGCGCCTGAGAGCACCGTGACGACCGACGCGACGCACCTACAAATAGAAGCTGAATTCGACGATGCCGGGCAAACCGCGTTGCTGCAACAACTCGTGAACGGTGGCGCACACGTGTTGAGCTTTGGCGAAACGCGGCAGACATTGGCGGCGAGCTACGAGCAGTCGATTGCCGGCGCGCCGAAGACTGAGGCAACCGACGCGACAGAAATCAGGAGCGCACAATGAGCATGCAGCCCAACCCCGAGTTTCGCCGCCAGCTATGGTTACAGATCAGCGCCACGCGTTTGATTCTTGCACCGGTGGTGATCGCCATTGTTGTGGCGCTTCTCGCATCGACCGGGCCAACGACGAACGCGATCCACGGAACCGCCTGGGTCGCATTGTCGCTCACCGTGTTGTTCTGGGGCACAAGCGTCGTTGGCACCAGCATTCGCGACGAAATCACCGGGCGCACCTGGAACCAGCAACGGATGTCGCGTCTGAGCCCGTGGCAGTTGACGTCGGGCAAACTGTTCGGCGCCACAAGCTACGTCTGGTATGTGGCGCTGTTGTGTGCGCTGGTCGCGATAGTCAGCGGACGAGATGCATCCAGCGGCCTTGACCCGCACAACCCCGCGATTGAGTATGTATTCCTTCTCGCGCTGGGCCTCTTCGCACATTCAGTGGCGCTGATGGCACCGCTCGCGTTTCAAAGCGGCAACGGTGAGCCGCGCGTCAGCGTGCCGTCGATTGTCGTGTTTGCGCTGGTGTTTGTGCTGTTTCAGGCGGCACCGCTGGGCGCGTCGCGCAGCGGTGGTGAAGACGTCGGCACCGAATGGTTTGGCATAAGCACCACGCCACAACTGTTAGCGATGTGGACCGCGCTCTGCCTAGCCGCGTGGGGCATTTTGGGAGCGTGGCGGGCGATGCGGCAGGCGTTGCAGGTGCAGCAGTTGCCGTGGGCTTTGCCGGCATTCCTGGCATTCATGGGCGTGTGGGCGGCGGGCTATGCCAGCGCATCAGACACGTCACTTGTCACCCGAGTATTGATTGGCGCAACGCTCGCGCTAGCCGCGGCGTCCTGGGTGCTGATGCTGTGGGAGCCGCAATCGTTGTTCGCGTGGCGGCGCATTCGCGCGCACTGGGCGTCGGGCGAGCAGGCGCGCGCGGTTGCGGGGACCAGCGCCGCGACCGGCGTGGTGCTGTGCGCCGTGGTCGGTGCGTTGCTGGTGGCGGTGATGAACGCGATGTCCAGCGGCGCGGAAGTCGCCGGCGTTCAGCCCACGGGCTTCTTCATGAAAACCACGATGTCCAGCAAGCTGAGCCTAACAAGCCATGCCGGGGCATTTCTCTGGCTCGCGCTCGTACTGATCCGCGACTTCGCCTTCACATTGCTGGCCGATACCTTTACAACCTCGCCGCGACGACGCTCAGCGGTCATCCTGCTCTACCTGTTGTTCATGTATCTTGCCGTGCCCACTGCGCTGCAAGTGGTTTCGAGCGCGGGCGGCGAGTGGTGGTTTCCGGCATCGTCAGTCGTCGTGCCGATCATTCTGGCACTGGTCACCCTGCTGGCGATGGTTGGCGCTTTAACATCGCGCATGCCCCGTTCCATCATTGCCCCAAAATCATGAAACACCTGACGCCGAAACAAGCGAACGACTTCATTCACACGAACACCGATGCGGTATTCGTCGATGTGCGCTCGGAAATTGAATTTTTCTACGTGGGTCATCCGGTTGGGGCCGAGCACATCGCCTGGCAGGAGCCGCCAGACTGGGATGTGCAGCCGGAGTTTGCGCAGCATGTGAAGGCGTTGGTGGCAGGCGTCAGGACGCGCCCGGTGGTGCTGATCTGTCGCAGCGGAAAGCGCTCGATTGATGCGGGCAAAGTGCTGGAAAACGCCGGGTTTTCTGACGTGTACAACGTGTTGCACGGCTTCGAAGGTGATCTCGACGAGAACTTTCATCGCGGCCACAAGAGTGGTTGGCGGTTTGACGGGTTGCCTTGGGCGCAGATGTAGCGATCGTCGCGCAGGGACGTTACTCTTTGCAGCTTTCATCTAGAAGGCCTATTGTCTTGGGGCTAGCGATGCATTTCGCCTGATATCGACTTTTAGCTTTTATTGGTTCTAGCCCCGGTGCAGCGGCGTTTTCAGAAAAAAGTCGAACCTCAAACATGTTCCGCGACAAACCACTGCGAACCATGTGATCTGTCAGCGCAAAGTCATCTCCGCTCAGCGATAATCGAGCGCTAACCCGCACCTACGGTGCTCTACCTTCAGCTACCTGCATGCTTACTTCCTCTCCCTCCGATCTTCACACCGCCGCCAACGCCATCCGCATTCTGGCGGTGGACGCCGTCGCGCAAGCCAAATCCGGGCATCAGGGCATGCCGATGGGCATGGCCGAAATCGCCGTTGCCCTGTGGTCCAAACACCTGCGCCACAACCCGTCCAACCCGCACTGGCCGAATCGGGACCGCTTCGTGGTGTCGAACGGCCACGGCTCGATGCTGCCGTATGCACTGTTGCATTTGTCGGGCTACGATCTGCCGATGTCGGAGATCAAAAATTTTCGTCAACTGCACAGCAAAACACCGGGGCATCCCGAAGTTGGCGTAACACCGGGGATTGAGACGACCACCGGGCCGTTGGGTCAGGGCTTCGCCAACGCGGTTGGCATGGCGCTCGCCGAGAAATTATTGGCGAAGAAGTACGGCTCGGTCATTGACCATCACACCTATGTTTTCATGGGCGACGGCTGCATGATGGAAGGCATTTCGCACGAAGCAGCTTCGCTCGCTGGCGTGCTTGGCCTGAACAAACTCATTGCGTTTTACGACGACAACGGCATTTCGATTGACGGCCACGTTGAAGGCTGGTTTCGCGACAATACGGCAGAGCGATTCCGCGCCTACGGCTGGAATGTGATCGGCCCGATTGATGGGCAAAGCATTGACGCGGTTGACGCGGCCATCGTCGCCTCAAAAGCGGAAACATCACGACCGACACTCATCATCTGTAAAACCGATATCGGACACGGGTCACCGAACAAACACGACACGGCTGAGGCACACGGTACAGCCGTCATGGGCGACGAAATCGCGGCGACGCGAGCGAACATCGGCTGGACGTTGCCACCCTTTGAGATGCCTGCGGCAGCTTATGCCGCACTCGACGCTAAAGCGAGCGGCGCGGCGCTGGAAGCGGACTGGAATAAAGCTTTCGCGAGCGCCGATCCCGAGTTGAAGCGTCGCCTCGCGAATGATTTGCCAGCGAATTACGCGGACATTCTGAAGCACGCGGTCGATGCCGCCATTGCCGTTGACAAGGAAGTCGCGACCCGCAAGTCCGCACAAAACGCGCTCGAATTCTTCGGCCCAGCATTGCCCGAGATGATCGGGGGTTCGGCGGACTTGACCGGCTCCAACCTGACCAATCACAAGCAGTCCGTCAGCGTTACCGCAGCTGGCATTGGCAACCACGTGAGCTACGGCGTGCGCGAATTCGGCATGTGCGCGATTGCTAACGGCATGGCGTTGCACGGCGGCGTGATTCCCTACGTCGGCACCTTCCTCGTTTTCAGCGACTATGCGCGCAACGCCGTGCGCATGGCCGCGCTGATGAAGATTCGCGTGCTCTACATCTTCACTCACGACTCGATTGGCGTTGGCGAAGACGGGCCGACGCATCAACCGGTGGAGCATGTCGCGTCGCTGCGCTTGATTCCTGGATTGCATGTGTGGCGTCCAGCCGATTCGCTGGAAAGCGCCGTTGCGTATGCGAGCGGTATCGAGCGCAAAGACGGCCCCACGGTGCTCTGCCTGTCACGGCAAAACACCGCCGTGATCAAACGTGATGCTTCGCACGAAGCGCTGATTCGTCGCGGCGGTTATATCGTGTCAGAAGTGTTGACGCCCGCGTTGGTGATTATTGCTACGGGCTCGGAAGTAGGCTTGGCGCTAGCCACGCAAAAAACACTCGCCGAGCAGGACGTGCAAGTGCGCGTCGTCTCCATGCCGTGCACGCAATTATTCGATCAGCAAAGCGTGGATTACAAACTGGCGGTGCTGCCACCCGATGTGCCAAAGCTTGCGATTGAAGCAGGCGTGACGGATGGCTGGTGGAAATATGTCGGTCAGCACGGCGCGGTGGTCGGCATCGACACTTTCGGCGAATCGGCACCTGCGGGCGTGCTCATGAAACACTTTGGGTTGACAGTCGAGAACGTGGTCGCGAAGGCGAAAACGCTGCTGTAGTTTTTGTAGGGTGGGCACCCCGTGCCCACCTTTTGTGAACGACGTGGGCACGGG
>JBBRVM010000209.1:0-6785 GCA_038246865.1 Burkholderiales bacterium | reverse complement strand
GAAGCGTTTCATGCGTGCACGACCTCCACGCTGTCATCCAGCGCATCATCCCCAAACTCGGTCGCAAACGCACGTGCAGACAGCCCCTTTTCTGCAAGGTAGCGCACCATCACCGGCACCGAACCATGCGTAACGATGACCTGCTCGCATCCGGTCGCCGAGATCGCGCTGTGCAGCCCCGGCCAATCCGCGTGATCCGACAGCACAAAACCACGATCAACACCACGCCGTCGCCGGGCCCCGCGCAACAACATCCAGCCGCTCGCAAAGCCGTCGCGATATTCGCCAAACCGCTTCATCCAACTCGATCCCGCGACCGAAGGCGGCGCGAGCACCAACGCCCGCTTAAGCGAAGCTTTGTCCGCGACTTCGGTCACCAACCGTGTCTCGGGCAAGACAACGCCACTGGCGCGATAAGCCGCGTTCAGCACCTGCACTGCGCCATGCACAACGATAGGCCCAATCGATGCGTCAACGCCTGACAAAATACGCTGTGCCTTACCAAAACTGTAGCAATACAAAACGCTCGCCAGTCCCTGCGCCGCATTGGCAGCCCACCACGCGTTGATGTCGGCGAACACCGCCGCATCAGACGACCAACGATAAATCGGCAGGCCAAATGTGCTCTCGGTGATGAAGGTGTCGCAGGCAACCGCTTCGAATGGCGCACACGTCGTGTCAGGCGCTGTCTTGTAGTCGCCACTGGCCACCCACACACGCCCGGCATGTTCCACGCGAACCTGCGCGCTGCCCAATACATGGCCGGCTGGATGCAAGCTAACGCGCACGCCGTTAATCGCGATCGCCTCTTCATACGCTAGCGTCTGCAAAGCAATCGAACCCAGTCGCGAGCGGAGCACATGCTCGGCGTCCCCTGCGGCCAGGTAATGGGCGTGCCCCGTGCGCGCATGATCCGCATGTGCATGAGTGATTACGGCGCGATCTACCGGGCGCCAAGGGTCGATGAAGAAATCACCAGCCGGGCAATACATGCCCTGGGGGCGCAGTACGATCAGATCGACTGGACTGGATTGAACGTCAGCCATGGTGACAAGGGTTTACTCGGGTGAGGGCGAGTACCGTTGAATAGAGCTAAACCGCCGCCGGATTGGCCAACCCAAATCGCGTCAAATCCACCGCAGGCTTGGCCGTCCAGCCCGCGGCTTGATGCTCGGCGACCACATTCGTGTAAATCCCGCCACGCACGTTCCATCGCGCCGTGACGCGGGCAAATCGCGGCGAAATCGTCGCCACGATTTTGTCGAGTACGTCATTGGTCACTTTTTCGTGAAACGCACCGATATCGCGGAAGCTCCACATGTACATTTTGAGCGCCTTGAGCTCGATGCAAAGCTCATCGGCGATGTATTCAATGGTGAAGTGCGCGAAGTCGGGTTGACCGGTGAGTGGGCAATGGCAGGTGAACTCGGGAATCTGGATGTGGATCAGATAATCCCGGGCCGGATGCGCGTTGGCAAAAGTGTCCAGCGTGGTTTGCGGTTGCGAGGGCTGGCTTGACTGACGTTCGGACATATTTATCTTTGTGTTTTCAATGAGTTAGCAGGGTGCGAGGAGCACCTATAATCAACCCTGATTTTATCGGGTCTGCGCAGTTATTCCATTTCCAAATCAATACTGACTTTGTCGCTTTCGCCTTGCCGTGCTCACGCACTGTCTGCGGCTCAGCTTCGCGTCACTATCGATTTGGAAACGGAATCGGAGCTTTCCCTTCCTAGCCTACTGCCCGTACTGAATGCGCCTTACTTCCATCAAACTCGCCGGGTTCAAGTCGTTTGTTGACCCGACCACCATCGCGCTTCCCGGCCAATTAGTCGGCATCGTCGGCCCCAACGGTTGCGGCAAATCCAATGTCATCGACGCTGTGCGCTGGGTGCTGGGCGAGAGCAAGGCGTCCGCGCTGCGCGGCGAGTCGATGGACGACGTCATTTTTAACGGTGGCGGTGACCGAAAGCCGGTGTCGCGTGCGAGCGTTGAGCTGGTGTTTGACAACAGCAGCGGTCGCGCGGCGGGCCAGTGGAGCCAATACGCCGAGCTGTCGGTCAAGCGCGTGGTGCAACGCGATGTCGGTTCGAGCTATTACCTGAACAATCAGGCGGTTCGTCGTCGCGACATTCTTGATGTGTTCCTCGGCACCGGTCTTGGGCCGCGCGCGTATGCTGTGATTGAGCAGGGCATGATTTCGCGCATCATTGAGGCCAAGCCGGAAGAGTTGCGCGTGTTTCTGGAGGAAGCGGCTGGCGTCTCGCGCTACAAAGAACGGCGCAAGGACACCGAAGGACGGCTGTCCGATACCAAAGAAAATCTGTCGCGCGTCAACGATATTCAGGTTGAGTTGACGACGCAAGTCGAGCGACTAGACGGGCAGGCGAGAGTTGCGGCTCGTTATCGCGAGCTGGAAAAAGAAAAGCTCGAATCGCAGGCCTTGCTGTTTGCGCAGCGTCGTGACGACGCGGTGCGTCAACGCGAAAGCGCGGTAAAAGTGCTCGCCGAAACCGAGACCGCGCTGTTGTCGAAAGAGACCGATCTGCAAGCGCTGGTGACACAGCTCGAAGGTTTGCGGCAGGACGTGTTCACCCAGAACGACGCGCAGCACACGGCTCAAGGCGCGTTCTACGAGATCAATTCCGAGGTTACGCGCACCGAGCAGCAACTCTCGTTCGAGCGTGAGCGAGCGCAGCGCGTGGCGGCTGAAGTTGAGCAGCGTCACGGGCGACTGGTTGCAGCGCTTGAGCAATCGGAGCAGTTGGCTGAGGCCGTGGCGGACGCCAATGATGCGGTGGCCGTGGCATCGGTCAAACAGGCCGACCAGAAGGAATTTGTTGACGTCGCGAACGTCAGGTTGCCGGTTGCCGAGCTGGCGCTGCGTGCCGCTGCGAGCGCGTTGTCCGACATTCAGCAATCGCTCAATGCGATTGACAGCGAGGCGCAGCTCTCGAACCTGAAAAAAGCTAACGCCGAAAAAGGCATCGCCCAGTTTCAGGCGCGCCGCATACGCCTTGAGCAGGAGAGAGATCGCCTGAACGCGCCGGAAGACGCTGAGATCATCGAGATCGATGAGCAGCTCGAAGGCGAACGCGCAGAGCTGGAAGCCGCAGAGCAAACCGCGCAGGAAGCTGAAGCCGCCGCAACTCACGCCGATGAAGAGCGTGGCACGCGTCGCGCCGAACATGAGCAGGCTTCGCGGCGCTTCAGTGAGCTGAAATCGCGCGAGCAAGTGATCGCCGGTGTGCAAGCCAAGTTTGACAATCGTGGCGAGGGGCAGCTTGCACAGTGGCTTGAGCGTCACGCGATTCGTGGCGACAAGTTCTGGTCGAAACTCACGGTGGACGCCGGTTGGGAAGACGCCGTTGAAGCGGTGCTTCGTGATCGTTTGAATGCGCTGCCAGTGGCTTCGCTCGATGCTGCTGCGGCGTTGCCGGTGCCACCAGCGCGGGTGACGGTTTTCTCGAAAGTGCCGGGTGCGGTTGTGCCTGCGGAAGCCATCGCTGGACGACTGCTCGCTCATGTGAAATCGCAGGATGCAGCGGTATCGGTGGCAATCGTGAACTGGTTGCACGGCGTGCATGCAGCAGCGAGTTTGTCCGACGGCTTGGCCCAGCGCGCGAGTCTCGCCGCAGGGGAAGTGATCGTGACCCGAGAAGGTCACCTCATCGGCATCAACAGCGTGACGTACTTTGCGCCGGATGAAGCAGTGCATGGAGCGATCGCGCGGCAGCGTGAGCTCGCCGAGATTTCGGCCGCGCTCGCCGCCGCACAAAGCGCTGCGGGTAAAGCGGAAACAGCCTTCGCGGCGGCCGACAAAAAGTATCAGGATTCACGCGTACTCGCCACCCAGCAACGTGGCGCGATTGTCAGCGTGCAGCGCCGCGTTCACTCGCTTGAGGTCGAGCGCTTGCAACTTGAGCAGGCGCGCGCGCAGGCCACCGAGCGCACGCTGCAAATTAGTAATGAGCTGGCTGAAATTGCCGAGCTCGTTGCGGTGGAAACCGAGAATGTGCAAACGCATATTGAAGCGATTGCGATAGCTGACGAGAAGCGCACTGCCGCTCACGGCGAACGTGAGGTAAAGCGCGGCGTGCGTAACGAAGCTGACGTGACATTGGTTAAAGCGCGTGAAGCGTTGCGCGCCGCAGAAATCACCTTGCGCGATGCGATGTACGGCGAACGCGCTGCACAGGATCGCGTGCAGGAATTGTCGCGCCGCATAGCCAGCAATCAGCAACAGATGAAAGAGCTGGAAGCCGACGTCGCACGGCTTCAGGGCGAACAGAAAAGTATTCTTCTTGATCCGCTTGAGCAAAATTTGCAGGCGCAGCTCAATGTGCGTGTCGAGCGCGAAGGCTTTCTCAAGGCGGCTCGCGAAGCGGTGGATGCGGCCAACGCTGCGTTGCGCGCGTCCGACGAAGCGCGACTTGTAATCGAGCGCGATCTGGAGCCGATTCGCAAGCGCATCGAAGACGCACGCATCAAGCAAAACTCCGCCGAAATCAATCTCGCGCAGTTTGATGAGCAATTGGCCGCGTTAAAAGTAGACGCTGAGTGGCTAGCCAATGCGCTGGAGAAAGCGCCGCGCGCAGCTGAGCTTCAACGCACCGTCGCTCGTGTTGAAGCGGAAATTGCGCAGCTCGGTGCCGTGAATCTGGCCGCGCTCGATGAGTTGAAACAGGCCTCGGAAAGAAAGCTCTACCTCGACGCTCAGGCGGGCGATTTGTTCGAGGCTGTGCACACGCTTGAAGACGCCATCCGCCGCATCGACCGCGAGACGCGCGCGCAATTGCAGGAGACCTATAACAAGGTCAACGAGCAATTCGGTCGTCTGTTCCCGATCCTGTTCGGTGGTGGTCAGGCCAAGCTTGTTTTGACGGGCGATGAGATTCTTGACGCTGGAATTCAGGTTGTGGCGCAGCCGCCCGGCAAGCGGAACGCCTCCATTCAACTGCTCTCCGGCGGCGAAAAAGCACTCACCGCTACCGCGCTCGTGTTCGCGCTATTTCAGCTCAATCCCGCGCCGTTCTGCCTGCTGGACGAGGTCGATGCACCGCTCGATGATCCGAACACGGAGCGCTTCTGCCGTCTCGTGCGTGAGATGTCGGTGAACACACAGTTTCTGTTTATTTCGCATAATAAAATCGCCATGGAAATGGCGGAACAGCTCATCGGCGTCACCATGCCTGAGCCGGGCGTTTCACGAATCGTCGGGGTGGATGTGTCGGCGGCGCTGCGAATGGCAGAAGCGGCCTGAAATGAGGTGCCCGTGAAAAATTTTGATCGGATAGTCCAGTCATGAACGCGCTTCAAATTGGTTTGATCGCTGTCGGTGCGCTGGTGGTTGCCGTGCTGTTCTTGTGGCAGTGGTGGCAATCGCGGCGCTCGCGGCAACCCGTGCAGGTCGCACCACCCGCGCCACCCGCGATGTCGCCCGATCAATCGCCGCGAGTTTCATTGCGTCCTTCGCCGATTGCCGGTGACGAGTCGGACAACGCAGCCGCTGCACGCGTTGAGCCGACGATGGATGTTGAAGCCGCTGGCGTGTGGACGCCGCGCGTTAGCCCTGCGCCCGCGCCGCATGTCGTGTCCGACGAGGCTGCCGACTTTGCGGTGGTGCTTTCTCCAGTGAGCACGCCGCCCGCCGTTGAGCCCGAATATCGCGAAGCCACTCCTGCCGCAGCGCCGGTACCGCCGCGTCCTAAACTCCTGTCGGAATGGCCCTTCGATGAGCGCCTGCATGTTCACGCGTCGGTCGTGAGTTTGTCGGGTAGCCCGTTTGACGCTGCGCCTTTCGTGTCCGCCGCAGGTCGCGCGCTAGCCTGGGTGCGCTTGTTCCGCCAAAGTCCCTGGGAGACATTTGATCCCGCGAATGTCGGTTCGGTGCAGCAATTGGCGCTCGCACTGCCACTGGCATCGCGGGCCGGACCGATTGAGCCGCAGGACATGGATGAGTGGCGCTTTGTGCTGACCGAGCTGGCGCATGCGCAGGGTTGCGAGGCGCATTTTCACGGTTTCCGTGATGGGCCCGAGCGCGCGGCGGAGCTTGATAGTTTTCTGGCAGCGGTGGACATTATTCCCGTTGCGTATCTGGTCAAAAAAGACGGAGGTCATTGGCTCGGTACACGCCTGCGTGGCACGCTGGAAGCCAATGGTTTCCGCTTGCAGTCGGATGGTCGCTTCGCGTATCACGAGGTGGAATCGGACGCAGTGATCTTTCACACGGTCGATGGTTTCGAGCGTCCGTTCACCCCGGAGCGATTGCGCACAGAGAACTTCACGGCATTGCGCTGCACGCTGGAACCGGTGCGTCTGAAGCAGCCGCTGGCACGCTTTGACATGTATCGGCAAAGTCTGCGCGCGTTGGCGAAACTGCTCGACGCAGATATTAAAACCAGCGAAGGTGACGTGCTCGATGATGCTCAGTTCGCGGCAACGCGTGACGAAGTAAAGACCGCAATGGACGCGCTCGTCAACGCCGGGATTGAGCCGGGTTCGGACACTGCACGTTCGCTGTTTTACTGAGCGACATGTCTCTTGTTGCAGACGAAATGGCGTTCAGGCGCGCTGCAGAATTGCGGGAAGCTTTGGCCGAGGCCAATCGCCGCTATTACGAGCTGGACGACCCGTCGATTCCTGATGCTGAGTACGACCGCTTGTTTCGTGAATTGCAGGCGCTGGAGACGCAGCATTCCGAGTTGCAAACCACGGATTCACCGACCTTGCGCGTCGGCGGTGCGCCGCTCGACGCATTTCCTACCGTACGACATGCGGTACCG
>JBBRVM010000208.1:0-6787 GCA_038246865.1 Burkholderiales bacterium | reverse complement strand
GTCCTTGAGCGGACTGTAGGCGAGCTTTTTGTGCAGGTGCGGCGCGACTACGATAGGCGAAGGTGACGCGAGCATGATCGTGTAGCCGTCGGGTGCGGCCTTCGTGACGAACTCCGTTCCGATTACACCGCCCGCACCCGGGCGATTCTCCACGATGACGGCCTGACCGACATTCTCCGAGAGCTTCTGTCCGATGAGCCTGGCGAGTATGTCGGTCCCGCCGCCGGGGGCGTACGGAGACACGAGGCGTATTGCTTTGGCAGGGTATGCCTGCGCAACACACGTGGCAGGGACTATAACAAGACTGGCAAACGATACCGCTATCGGCAGGAACGAACGCATCTTCTCTCCTCGGGGTTCTTTATGGATATGGCTGCTCGAGACCACGAAGCAGATCGATAAACTCCGTCATATCGTTGGAACTCGCCTCCTCAAGGCGACGCAGCGTGCTCACACACTGCTCGATCTGCGCTGCATCGAAAACACGGGGAAAGGTATCACGAATTTTCTTCATGTGCTCGACGGGATTAATGGCGGTGCTCCGGAAGCCGATCGGCTTCGAGCACGCTCGTCTGTAGTGCGTTCCGCTATCCGACTCGACGTCGATCTCGACCCGCATCTGTCTTCGAATTCATTGCTCAGGGGCAAATGCGGCATCACCTGCGCGAACACGAGCATGCCTTGATGCATGGGAGCCGCCAGCGGAAGTCAGAAAAAACCCAACTTCTGCGCTTCGACGTTCAAATCGAGACCAGACAGACCTGCTCGTTTCATTCAATCATTTACTTACCGCGCTCCTTCGTGAAAACGTTGGGACACTACTGAATTTTCCTCAATTTTTAACACCGACTTCTTTTATTATTTTTCCCCATTTGCTAATGTCATTTGCGACTATTTTTGCAAATTCATCTTGTGTTGAGCTCGCCGCGGTCATTCCGAGGTTCGTAATTACTTTCTTAACCTCGCGATCTTGTACTGCAACGGAAACGTCTTCGTTGATTTTCTTCAATATGTCAGCAGGAACGCCTGCCGGAGTCATTAACCCCCACCACATGCTGCTGTCGTAACCTGTAACGCCTTGCTCTGCTACCGTTAAAACATCGGGTAGTAATGACGAGCGCTGAGTTGAGCCAATCCCAAGAGCACGTAATCTCCCTGATTTCAAATACGGTAGTGCAGGGCTAACACTACTTATCATTATGGGCACCTGACCACTTACTACGTCGATTGCAGCCGCAGACGAACCTTTATAAGGAATATGCATTAAAGAAATGCCCGCCATGCCCTGCAATAATTCAACGGCGAGATGCGAGACTCCTCCATGACCCGAACTCGCGAATTGCAGAGAATTGGGCTTACTCTTTGCCATTTTTATAAGGTCACGTATACCTTTTGCCGGAAAGCTAGGATGGGCCGTAAAAATTAATGCGCCCTCGGCTACGAGACCAATCGGCGCAAAGTCTTTAATCGGGTCAAAAGGAACTTTTGTAATACTTGGATTCATCGTAAATGACGTGGATACAATAACCATCGTATAACCATCGGGCGCAGCTTTCGCTGCCATTTCAGTGCCAATTATCCCGTTGGCACCAACTCGATTATCAGCAACAACCTGCTGCCGCCACTTTTCAGATAATTTATTGCCAACCGTTCTAGCAACCAAGTCATTGCTACCAGCTGCAGTAAATGGAATGATTAGCCTTACCGGTCGACTTGGATAACTTTGTGATATAGCAGCAGTGCTATACCCCGTCATTACAATTAAAAATGCCGAAGTTATTAGCTTCATAAGCAACCTCATGTTGGCGCCGGTTGAATTTTGACCAGGGGCTTTTGCTGACCTGACTGCAGCCAGCTGTGGATAACTATACCCCTTTGGTGGTTTTTGCTTTTCTATTGCTCAAATCGGCTTCTACTTTTCAAGTGTTGTTTCGGTCACTTTTGGATTGGCCCTTTTGCTTTGCTCGCGCGCTTTGATCTGACTCTTGGCTTGTTTATTACTGTGCAGGAAACGATAGGACTGGTTGCCGGTTTCCACGATGTGGCGGTGATGCGTCAGCCGATCAAGCAGCGCGGTGGTCATCTTTGCGTCCCCAAACACACTCGACCATTCGGCAAACGTTAGGTTCGTCGTGATCAAAACGCTCGCATACTCATAGAGTGATTACAAATTCGCCACCAACAGGTCAGGGTTTATAAGGTCTGTAATTTTATCTGCGCCGCTCAAGTGACCTGCCTCGATGAAGCTACGATGCAGTGTACAGTCCGATCATGGCCGATAGAGGACTGCCGTCCCGATGTCCGCTTCCGGCCTATTCTGTTGAAAAACTCCCCCCTATGCTAAATTTTCTTTAGTGCGATCTGTCTGATATTTCAGTGTGTTGCCTTGCACCCGAGCCCGCGCAAACGACTGAATGGCAACATTCATATCGGCCTCCAATATGTGGCTGATCTTGTTCAGGTTGGATACCAGCCCTGGCAAGCTGCTATCGTCATCCTGTGGGTTGGGATTATCGAGCAGGTGAACGGCCCCTGAAAACATGCCCCGCAGATCTTGGAGCACCTGCATTGCGTGATGCGCACTTTCGGGGAAATCCAGACTTTCGTGATGACCAAATACGCCTTCAACAAAGCCTTCAATTTCCTGCTGACGCGTAAGCGCCAGTAGCCTCAGGCTGTCTGGAGTCGGCTTTGTAATCAGCGGCGTCAGCCGAAAAGGATATTCCGGGTTTTGGTGCGCCGTGAGTTCACTCCACAAGCCGTTGATCAGCGTATTGAGCAAATGATTCACGTCCTCTATCGCATCGAACGCCGGGAATTCACCGTCCCACAGGTTCTTGAGCGTCTGCAGCGGAGCCACAGGGTCCACAGGGGAGCAGATGCTGCCGATGAATCTCGTGCGCACAGCATGAAACGGTACCGAGCACTTGTAGCGATCAAGGAGCGCGATGACTTCTCTATGATCTTTAGCAGGCTTTCGCTTCGCCAACGGTCTACACCTTCGTCTTCAACTGCGCGTCGTTGGCGGCAATGAACGTGCGGATCTCGGTCGACATGTCCAGCAGTTTCAACCATTGCTCTTTGTACAGCGTCACAGGAAAGCGGCCCATGCCGTAAATGGAAACGGCACCCTTTTCGCTAACCTTCATTGTGATACCGGTTGCCGCACCTTTTTTGAGAGATGCGTTTTCGTTGCGCAGCCTCTCGAGTTCAGCTTTCATTTCTTCTTCGGACATTTGTTACCTCAGCTTGATTAGCGATCCGACGATTTTATCGTGCTCGGCCCGCGGTTAATACGTGGCTTACGGAATCAGAATTCACCGCTTCTCCTTCCTCGCCCGCCGCCAATCCCAAGGCGGCACAGGATTAGCGTCTGCTCACAACCCTCGGTGCTGCGCTTTAGCCTGTGAGTGGCTAAATCGTAGCTATGCCGCACTCAGATTATGAAATAAGCTTCGGCAGGCGAATCGCGCGAGGAGGAGCAGATCGCGCATAGAGAGCACGCTACCACGGCTGGCATTCAATGCAATACTGTACCGCGCGAGCCACGTGCGCTAAACTCGCAAATTAGAATTTCGCCCCGCTCACGCGCTCAATCCAGCTTCGCGCCAGAAGCCTTGACGACCTTCGCCCACTTCGCCACTTCAGCTTGCAGATATTTGCCGAACTGCTCGGGCGCATCACCGATCGGCTCGGCACCCTGCGCTGCGAGCCTGTCCTGGATGTCCGGGTTCTGCACGATTTTCGTGATGGCGCCATTCAGCCGCTTGATGATTTCGTCGGGCGTTCCAGCGGGCGCAAGCACGGCGTTCCATGCCGAAGCTTCGAAGCCCGGGAAGCCAGCCTCCTGAAACGTCGGCACCTCGGGCATGGTCCGGGCGCGCTGTGCGCTCGCCACCGCGAGGGCGCGCAATCTGCCGCTTTTCACGTGCGGGGTGGCAGAAGGCATGGTCGAGACGAGCGCATGGACCTGACCGGAGATCAGGTCCACCAGTGCGGGTGCGACGCCTTTGTAGGGCACATGAATCGTGTCGAGCCCGCCGACACTGGTCTTCAGCAACTCCGCCGCCAGATGCGAGGTGCTGCCGCTGCCCGACGAAGCGAACACGATCTCGCCGCGCTTGGCCTTCGCCAACGCGACGAACTCCTTCACGGTCTTCACCGGCAACGACGGGTGAACGAGCATCACGTTGTGAACCGCAGCGATGCGCGTGATCGGGGAGAAGTCACGCAACGGGTCATAACCCATCTTCGGATAGAGACTGACATTAGTCGAGAACGAAGCCGACACGACGATGAGCGTATAGCCGTCGGGGGCGGCACGCGCCACGAGCTCAGCAGCGATGTTGCTGTTGGCACCCGGGCGGTTGTCGATGATGAACTGCTGTTTGAACGCGTCGCTCAGTCCGGGCGCGATGAGCCGTGCCATGATGTCGGTGGAGCCGCCGGGCGGAAAGCCCACCACCAAGCGGACGGGCTTCACGGGATAACCTTGCGAAAATGCCGCGGTCGCGCCGAGCAGGGCGCACACGGCAAGCAGAACACCTTTGATGCTTTGCATGAAGTATGACCGGCGTGTGGTGACGAGCTGTCGATTATAGCGGCGCGATTCATCGCTTACAATACGGCGCTCTGTCACAACACCTCAGGCCACAGCATGAACACGCTGACCACAGCGCGCGCATCCACACACCAGGAGCTGCACTTTCTGACACTCGCCGAAGCGGCGCGCCTCATCGAGAGCAAGGCGCTCTCGCCAGTGGATTACGCCCAGGCTCTGATCGCTCGCGCCGACGCGCTCGACGACCAGCTGAACGCGTTCATCACGCGCACCAGCGAGCTCGCGCTCGATCAGGCGCGCGATGCGGAACGCGAGATCGCGCAAGGGCGCTATCGCGGTGCGCTGCACGGCATACCGTTCGCGTTGAAGGACATCTACGACACCGCGGGCATCCTGACGTCGGGGCACTCGAAGATCGGCATCGAGAACATTCCTGTCGAGAACGCCACGACCGCACAGCGCCTGATCGATGCGGGCGCGGTGCTCCTTGGCAAGCTTGCCACGCATGAATTTGCCAGCGGCGGTCCGTCGCTGGATCTGCCGTGGCCGCCTGCGCGCAATCCATGGGACACCGCGCACTTTACCGGCAGCTCGAGCAGCGGCTCTGGGGCAGCGGTCGCCGCGGGCTTCGTTCCCGCGACCCTCGGCAGCGACACCGGTGGCTCAATCCGCATTCCGGCCTCGCTTTGCGGCATCGCCGGACTGAAACCCACTTACGGACGCGTCAGTCGCCGCGGCGTGATTCCGAACTCGTTCACGTTCGATCACGCCGGCCCGCTCGCCTGGACCGTCGAAGACTGTGCGCTACTGTTGCAGGTGATCGCCGGCCACGACCCGAAGGATCACACGAGCTCCAAACGCGAGGTGCCGGAGTATCGTAAGGCGCTCACCGGCGATATCCGCGGCCTGCGCGTCGGCGTGGTGCGTCACTTCTGGGAAGACGAAGACACCACACCGCCGGACATGGCACGTGCGATGGACGAAGCGATCGACGTGCTAAAGCGGCTCGGCGCGCGCATCGGCACCGCCCGCATGCGCTCGCGGCAGGAATACAACGACGTTAAGATGGTGATCGCCAAAGCCGAGCTCGTCGTGATCCATGAAAAAGACATGCGCGAGCGCCTGCAGGATTTCGGCGCCGACTTCATCGGGCGCAATCTTCCGGGCTTTCTCTTCACTGCAGCGGACTATGTGCGCGCACAGCGCGAGCGCAAACACATGGTCGATGAGATGCAGCCGCTGTACGAGGAGTTCGATGTGCTGCTCACCGCGAGCAGCACCCCTGCGGGGCGTCTCGACCAGCTCATCGGCTCAGGCTTCGCGCACAAATGGGAGAGACCCAACATCTACACGCCGTTCAACGTGACAGGCGAGCCCGCGCTCGCGCTGTGCAACGGCTACACGGCAGAGGGCCTGCCGCTCGCGATGCAAATCGCCGGACGACCGTTCGATGAAGAGACCGTGCTGCGTGCGGGTCACGCGTACGAACAGGCTACGTCGTGGCGCAAGCGTCGGCCGCAGCTCACGCCTGGCGCGCGCGTGCAAAAACTCAAAACACCGCCACCAGAGAAGCTCGCGAGTGCAGATGTCGACAGCGCCACGCGCAGCGCCGTCGAAGCCGCAGTGTCACGCGCGGGGCTCGAGTTGAACGACGAGCAGCGCGCCCTGCTCTACCGCGTCGCGCCGCCGGTGCTGGCCGCGGTCAGCCGCATCCGCCGCGATCGTCCGTGGGCCGACGAGCCTGCCAATGCATTTTTCTTTGCCGATTCCTGAGGAGGACCTATGCGGGGTGAAATCCAAATTCACGAGCTTAGCGCGCGCGGTGCAGCCTTGCATTGAATGCCGGTCGAGGTAACGTGCCGTCGTTTTTCCAATGGGAGATCAGTCGAATTGGCGATTATTAACCCCAGCCCACCTTACCCCACTCTGGCTATTCATACGTGGTTTGTAGACAGTTCCCTTCCCTTCAGCACTTCTTCAAATACCAACCCTCACGGTTGGTTATTTTTTGCGTACCTGCCAGTCTCTATACAGCGCCCATATGCCCTCCGAAAAGTGAGCACGACAGTCCAAAAAAAATCGGCACAGCTTTTGGCTGCACCGATTGAGGAACCACCCTGACAGGTGGTTAATGGACACCGAAGCCGGATCACCGGCCCCGGCTTCGGCGATCAAGCTGCTTCCGCAAGTTCTTCCCATTCGCTGGAAGGCAGTTCAATCAACTTC
>JBBRVM010000207.1:0-6791 GCA_038246865.1 Burkholderiales bacterium | reverse complement strand
GCGGCTTGCCACCTGAGGCTGGCGAGCGAGCCCCGCGACGAAACCTGTAAGCCCCGAGCGAGCGCCGTTGGACAGGCCCAACGTGTCGATCGGCGCTTTCACGGCGGCGGAGGTGATGTTGACGATGCGACCGAATCCACGCGTGGTCATACCGTCGATCACGGACTTGATGAGGTCTATCGGCGTCAACATGTTGCCGTCGACCGCCTTGATCCAGTCGTCGCGCGTCCAGTTGCGGAAGTCGCCGGGTGGCGGGCCACCGGCATTGTTGATGAGGATGTCAAAGTGCGGAGCCGCGGCTAAGGCGGCGGCACGGCCTTCGGGTGTCGTGATGTCACCGGCAACGGTGACGACCTGTACGTTCGGATTGAGCGCCCGAAGCTCGGTGGCGGTGGCTTCCAGCGCCTCAGCGCCGCGCGCCGTGATGACTACGTTCACGCCTTCCATCACCAGCGCTTTTGCGCAGCCTTTGCCCAAGCCCTTGCTCGCGGCGCAGACCAGCGCCCATTTGCCTTCGATTCCCAGTTTCATTGTTTTCCGTCTCCTTGCTAATTACGACACCATCATAGTGCCGTCATTTTCGCTGAAGGCGGGAATTCAGGAGCGTTGCCTGTTGCAGTATCGCGGCATCGCTACTGAGATAAGGTCGCACCGCACGTAGCGGATACAGCTTTTGCGCAAAAGCCCTATTCCGCTAGGGATGAGTGCGTAAAAATGAGTTTATCGATAAATAGCATTTTCCGGCGCTAGCCCCAGTGCAGTGGTGCTTTCAGGAAAAAGCTGTCGGTTACTTTATCCGCCAGTCTACTGTTTCTGGGCGACCTTCAATCGCAAGTTTCGCGGTGCTCGGCGGTGTTTGTGCGATGACTTTGCCACGGCGAATCACCGCCAGCCGCGTGGCCCGGGTTCGCAGCGCCTCAATCGCGCCGGTCGCCTGCAGCAGCACCATGTCCGCGTTACATCCCGGCGCGATGCCGTAACCCTGCAGTCCCAGAGTTTTCGCGGGATTCACCGTGACCGCGTCGAAGCAGGCCTTCATCTGCGCCTGCGCCGTCATCTGCGCCACATGCAGGCCCATGTGGGCAACCTCGAGCATGTCGCCGGTGCCGAGCGAATACCACGGATCCATCACGCAGTCGTGACCAAAGGCGACGTTGATGCCCGCTGCCATCAGCTCCGGCACCCGCGTCATGCCGCGTCGCTTTGGGTAGCTGTCGTGACGGCCCTGAATCGTGATGTTGATGAGCGGATTCGCGATGACGTTCATGCGCGCCTCCGCCATCAGCGGGATCAGCTTGCTCACGTAATAGTTGTCCATCGAATGCATCGAGGTGAGGTGCGAGCCAGTGACGCGGCCCTGCATGCCCAAACGCTGCGTTTCAAAGGTCAGCGTTTCGATGTGGCGGGACATCGGGTCGTCGGTTTCGTCGCAGTGCATATCCACCGGAAGGCCATGTTCTGCCGCCAATTCCATCAGCAGTTTGACGCTCGCCGCGCCGTCCGCCATTGTGCGTTCGAAATGCGGAATACCGCCGACGACGTCGACGCCAAGATCGAGCGAGCGCTTGAGGTTGTCAAGCGCGCCGTGGCTGCGCAAAACACCATCCTGCGGGAAGGCAACGAGCTGCACATCGAGATACGGTTTGACCTTCGCCTTAACGTGCAGCAGCGCCTCAACCGCCAGCAATCGCGGATCGCAGATATCAACGTGCGAACGGATCGCCAGCAAGCCTTTGGCCACCGCCCAGTCGCAATAGGCCAGTGCGCGCTCGACCAACGCATCCTGCGTCAGCTGCGGTTTCAACTCGCCCCACAGCGCAATGCCTTCAAGCAACGTGCCGCTCGCATTAACGCGCGGCAAACCATACGACAGCGTTGCATCCATGTGGAAGTGGGCATCGACGAAGGGCGGCGCGACGAGCATGCCGTTGGCGTCGATGGTTTGCGCAGCCTTTGCGTCAATCGAGCGCGAAACCTCAACAATTTTTCCGCCCAGTACCGCGATCGATTGGTCTTCGCGACCGTCGGGCAGGTTGGCGTGGGTGATGAGTAGATCAAGCATGCACAAACCCCATTTAATTTCTAAGCGACTGATTCAGACTTTGTTGCCAGACGTGCCGGTAGACGAGCGCCGCTACATGCTGCTTTTCCTCAGGCGTGTAAGGCGGCTCGGGCAGCTGCTGATAAACACGGTCGAGAATAAAAGTCTCAACTTCCGCCTGCGTCTGTTCTTTCTCCGTCCATCGATCCAGCGGCGCGATTACCTGCAACACACCGGCTAAAAGCTCGCGACTTGCCTGTTTGATGCGGTCTCGGTCTGCCTTGGTCAGATCGTCACGTTTCAGCAAATCAAACAAAGCCAACTGTGATTCGCTCAAACCCTCATCAACCGCGCGACGCTGCTCAACATCAAGGCTTTCAACCAGGTCAATCAGGCGCGCAAAAGTATCCTCTATCGTCGCCCGATCTTTGTCCTGGTTGTAGGCAGCGATGATTTCCTGATACTTTCTCTCATAGTTCATGCGCAGTGGATTGCGGGCCATCATCTGCGCCAGTTTCTCTTCAACAATCTTTCGAATATCTTCAATCACGGTCGCTTTGCGCCGGACTTTTTTGCTGAACTCCTCGCGCAGCCGCTCCATGTTGATTTGCGACAGATCAATCGTTAGACCGCTAGACTGATCCGAACCTGAGCCCTGGGTTGCAATCGCCTGATTGACAATGCGATGCAGCACGGTCATCAGCGCGCTGACATCGGCTGTGTCGCGTCGCTCGCTAAGCTTTTTGTAAATGGCTTCGATATTGTCATGCCGCTCGGCGAACACGAGCGCCGATGGCTCAATCAGCAGTGCTTTAAAGCGACTGAACACCACGCGCGCCATGATCTCGAACCGTCGTTTCGATTCGTCGCTGGTGTAAACCGCGTTGACCGCATCGGCCAACCCCTGAATGCGTGCAAACCCTTTGGCGCTCAACAGGCTCAGCGGCTCGAATCCTAACCCTCGCAAGTACGCCTCAGTCACCCCTATCGCGTCCTGCAACGCCGCGACGCGCTCCTCAATCGGCACCACGACCTCAGCGTCGCCACCATCCTCGCCCAATGCATATTGCGCCAGCGCCTCACGCAGGCTTTTAAGCATGCCGTTGAAATCAACGATCAAACCAAAATCTTTGCCCGGATACACGCGATTGGCCCGCGCAATGGCCTGCATCAGCGTGTGCGCGCGCATCGGTTTATCGATGTAGAGCGTCGACAGGCACTCCACATCAAAGCCGGTCAACCACATCGCGCAAACAATCGCCACGCGAAACGGATGCTGCGGGCTCTTGAACGCCGTCTCCACATCCACACGTTTGCCATCGGGTGTCTCAAAGCCCAGCTTGATGCGCGCACGATGCGGAATAATGTCAAAGCCCCAGCGCCCGAAGTCCGTCACCTCATTTTGCGCCTCGCTGATGACGATTTCGATGATGGTTTCGTCCAACCAATCGGACCTTGCCAGCAGGCGATCTCGCTGCGCGTGCAAGCGCTGTCGAGCCTCGTCGTCCGCTGCGGCGGCAATCTCAGCGAGCTTTGCCTCCGCTTCCCCGCGAACGTGCTCCGCCTTCGCCTTCCACGCAGGCTCAATCAACATAAGCATGCGCGCGCAGGTCACCTTGTCGATGCACACCAGCATCGACTTACCCGCTTCCCACCGCGTGCTGCAATGCTCCACAAAGTCAGCGGCTACTTTTTTCAGTCGCTCATCGGCGGTGATGACTTCGTAGTCGTTGCCGAGCAGTTTTTCGAGCAGCGCCGTTTGATCGGGGTCGAGATCGGCGGCATCAACTGCCGCCGCGATTTTTTCGTTCAAATCCAGTCGCGCCAGCCCCAGCTTTTCCCCACGGTTTTCGTAGACCAGCTTGACCGTTGCGCCGTCCTGCTCGCTGCGCTTGAAGTCATAGCGCGACACGTAATCGCCAAAGATTTGCTTGGTCAACTCATCATGCGTGAACAGCGGTGTGCCCGTAAACCCGATGAACGCCGCATTCGGCAGCGCCAGACGCATATTGCGCGCTAGCTTGCCCGATTGCGTGCGATGCGCCTCATCCGAAATCACGATGATGTCGTCTCTCGCGCTATATGGTTCATCGGTCGAAACCGGCTGATTGAACTTGTGAATCAGACTGAACACATAGCGATGGTTCTGTTTCAACAGCGCCTGCAACTCTCTGCCGGAACTTGCGCGCGGCGTCTGATCGTTGACCACTCCGCAGCCCACAAAGGTCTTGTAAATCTGGGTATCCAGATCATCGCGATCCGTCATCAGCACAAAGGTGAAATTGCCCTCCACCGTGCGCCGCACTTTCTCGGCATAGAACGCCATCGAGTACGACTTGCCGCTACCTTGCGTATGCCACACCACGCCGAGGCGACCGAGGTCGGGATGCGCCCGCTCGACGATTTGCAAAGCCTCTGATTCGGATGCTGCGAGATAAGGTGGCGGCGGCGATTGCGCGGCTATCGGATACAAAGTCTGTGAGTCATTCGCGGCGAGCACGCGCGTTCCCAGCGGCATCTCATGCACGCGATGCGTCAGCCGCAACTCCGGCGGAAACTCCCGCTTCAGTGCCTCCTGCCGCACGGTCGCAGCAACCGCCAGATTCACGCCGAGCATCTGATGGTTTCGCGCCACCACCTTGCGCACCGGCCCCTCGCGGCTCGCGTCAAACAGAATGAAGTTCTCAACGATGTCCAGCAGCCGATCCTTCGCCAGCATGCCATCGAGCAGCACCTTAGCCGTGACATCGCCTTTGTCTCGCTCATCCAACCGCTTCCATTCGCCAAAGTGTTCCCATAAGCTGGTGATCGAGCCGTAGCGCGCGTTGTCGCCATTACTCACGATCAAAAATGCGTTGTGATGGAACGCATGCGAAATCACATTCGGATGCAGATAGTCGCGCAGATTTCCGTCAAACCCCGCGCGAATGTTCTTGTAAACCGCCTTCAGCTCGATGAACACCAACGGCAGCCCGTTCACAAAGCAAACCAGATCCGCCCGGCGGTTGTAATTCGGCGTGCGCAGCCCACTAATCTTTAACTCGCGCACCGCCAGAAAGCGATTGTTCTCCACGTTGCGAAAGTCAATCACCCGCGCCTGAGCATGCCGAATTTGTCCGCCGTTGTCGCGGTAGCTCACCAGCACACCGTCGCGGATCAAGGCGTAGAAGGCCTGATTGTGTTGCAACAACGAGCGCGAATAATCGTGGTGCGTTAGCTGGGCAATGGCCTCATCAATCGCGCTGGATGGCAATTCGGGATTCAACCGGACGAGCGCTGCGCGCAGATCGCGCACCAGCACCATATCCCGTTCGCTGACACGGCCTAGCGTGCTGTGCGTACTTTCAGAGCCGAATGTTTCCTGGTTCCACGCATAGACACTCTCCCAACCCAGCGCATGCTCCAGATGCTCGGCAAACGTGCCCTGCACCAGGCGGTCTTCGCTGTTGATGTCGGTGTAGGCCACTGAGCGTGCGTATTGAGCTAAGCGAGATTCAGGAAATCACAGTGCAGGGCATCACGGCTTGAGCGTTGCGCTTCGCGTGTCGTGATCGCCGATCAGCGCAGCGGGCAAAAACTCCTCAACCAGCACACCGTCGCGCATCAGCACCAGCGGCGTATTCGTCTGGCGGGCAATTTCGCGTGCGCGCTGCGCCGATCGCAAGAGCGCCTTCGGTGCCGCTTGCATGTCCGCATCGGCCAGTTTCGAGGTCATTGCATTGCTCATGGGTTTCCGCCTTCATCTTTCAACAGCGGCTCGGCGCCGCTGTTATCAAACCATTGCCAGAAATCTACGCGCGATTGGTAGATGTCGGTGAAGTTTCTCATGCTTTGCTTGCTCATACCGCAAGCTCGCCGCTCATCAGGCGCGGCAACAGCAGGTCGCGGGCGGTGCGGAGTTTTTGGTTGGTAAAGGTCAGCGCCTTGAGCTGCGCAATGACGGGTTGAATCATGCCTTCAAATGTACTGAGCAAACCAGGTGGTGGCAAAGCCACGGTGTAGGCCTGCATTTGCTTCCAGTCAGCACGCGGCATTTTGGAGCCTTCTTTCATGGACTGTGCAGTATCGGCTACGAATTCGTCGCTTGAAACCGTCATTAAGACAAAACCGTGAAATAGTTTATCTACCGGGCGAATCACAATGGCATCCGATGATGCAACTCCGTCCATAAACGCGACTCCTACCTTGTGAAAGTACGGTCGAATTTTTCCGAAGAGTATGTCGCCTGAGCGGAATCGATGTTTGCTGCTTGTCACTTGTTCAACCGAGCCCCACTCACCCAGCGAAATAGATCGGCGCGGAATGTGTTCGAGGCCAATGTAGGGTGTGTCAGGCTCCATCGATTCCGGTAATACGGTTTCCCGGACTTCCCTGCACACATCTTTCAACGATCCACGTTCCCATCCGTGCGGCACGCCTTCGACGATTATCGTGTGTTCATGGCCGGGGAAGCGCAGGCGGACGAACCATTCGCGGTAAAGCAGCCGCGCCGATTCCTCCAGCAGCGCCATGCGACGGCGGTTGTTTTCGATGAGGTCATCGTAGGACGAGAGGATTTCGGCAATCCGCACTTGCTCGCCTACGTTTGGAACTTCAAAATCGAGAGAAAGTAGCTTCTCTTGGCTCAAATTGTCCTGAGTCGCTCCTTGTGAAAACTGACGAGCGTGACGCTTGATGGTTGCATCGAACAGGTACTTCACGAAACGAGCATCTGCTTCATGCGGATCAGGTGTGAAGCCGATGACGCTGT
>JBBRVM010000206.1:0-6819 GCA_038246865.1 Burkholderiales bacterium | reverse complement strand
TTTGAGCGGATCAAGTCGGTGGAGATTGAGGCGCCCGTTGCGGTGGTGCCTGTTCTTGTCTCCTCTCACTTGAGGGGAGAGGGGGCCACGCTTGGCCCTAGTGAGGGTCCGGGGAGAGAGTGATGGTTGTAGCCAGAGCAATGATGGTTCTCCCAACCCCGTTCCGCCTCTCCCTAACCCTCCCCCACGAGGGGGGAGGGGACTGACGATGTTCGCCTGGCTAAAAACCAAACGCCGCGAGCGTGCTCTAACGACGCACGCGCTTCTCGACGACGAGTGGAACGCGGCGCTTCACGAACTACCCTTCCTCGACCACTACGCGCCCGCTGTCCTCGCACGCCTGCGCGATCTGACCACGCTCTTCCTCGTCGAGAAAAGCATCGTCAGCGGCGCGACCTCAGGCGAGCATGTGCTCGAAGTCACGCCGCACATGCGCATCATGATAGGCGTGCAGGCAAGCCTCTTGATCCTTGGTCGTGGTGCGACGGTGATTGATGCGATGCGTGACTACGATGGCTGGGAAAACGTCGTGGTTTATCCTGGTGATTTTCCGCGTACGCACGACTATGAGGATGAGGCGGGCGTGGTGCATCGGCTCGATGAACCGATTGCCGGAGAGAGCTGGGAAGGCGGCCCGGTGCTGCTTTCATGGCCTGCGGTTGAGGCGGGTTACGACGAGACTGGCATGGCGCTCGTCGTCCACGAATTCGCACACAAGATCGACATGCTTGATGGTGCGGTGAATGGATTGCCGCCGCTATCGGCACATGCGCGCGATGCTTTTCGCGAGGCGGTAACTGCTGCGTTCGCGCACTTTCGGGCGGCGGTAGATCGTGATCTCATCACCGACATTGACCCGTATGCCGCTGAGTCCATCGACGAATTTTTCGCCGTCACCTGCGAGGTATTTTTCGCCGAACCGGAATTGCTGTTGCTTGAATATCCCGAGTATTTTGCGCAGTTGCAATTGTATTTTCAGGTGGATCCGATTGCGGGTGATTTGGCGCGTCAGGAGTCGATGTAGCTTTTTCGTGAAAGCTCCGCTCGATTGGGGCTAGAGCGACAAAAGAAAGATTATCGATATATCGACTAAATGACCTTCAGCCCTATTGCAGCGGCGCGTGCAGAAAAAAGCTGATTGTGATGTGCTTGCACCCGCATCACGCTATCCACGCGCATCATTGACCTGCTCGTTGAACTCCGCCATGCTCACCGCCGCACCGACTTCGCGCGGCAGGGCGTCACGCACCGAGAAGACACCGAGAATCTTCGCATTGAGGCCAATGATCGGAAGATGGCGGAACCCGCGCTCGATCATGATGAGAACAGCGTCCGATACCAGCGTTTCCGGCGTCACGCAGTGCGGGTTCCTGGTCATCACTTGCGACACCAACGTCATCTCAGGGCTCAGCGCTTTGGCCAGCACGCGCGTCATCAGGTCGCGCTCGGTGACGATGCCGAGCAGTTTGCCCGGCGTGTCGACGATCAGCACACTGCCGCAATTGGCACCGGTCATCATGCACGCGGCCTCCCACACACTGGCTTGCGGGCCGAGGCTGACGACGTGCTTGTTTGACATCGATTGAAAGACGGTACGTTCAGACATGATCAACTGCCCCACAGCGGTAGGCGCGGGCTTGACCGCGCTCTGTTGCGTGAAAGCGCGGTCAAGCCCGCGCCTACGTTCTGGTCGAAACTATCGCATCGAAGCATTGCGCTAACGCATGCTTGCGTTGAACTAACGCATGCTTGCGTTCAACTAACGCAAGCTTGCGTTCAACTTCGCTAGCGCGCCGGAGCCTGGACAAAGCTGCGCCGCGCTCATCGCGTTGAGCGGCATCTCGCTGGTGTTGAGTGACGTGTGCAAATCGGTCGCCATCGGGTCGACATAGAGCAGACCGGTGACGATTTCGCCGCGTGAATGGTGCGTCTGCATGTAGTTCATGGCGCCGTTGCGGTCCGTGGGATCGTAGTCCGACAGCAGCTTGCGTAGCCGCAACATCGAGCCATCGTGCTGCTGAACTTCAATGACTTCGCCCGGTTCGTACATGGCCGTGATTTCGTTCCTGTGGCTGATGAAATCGATGCGACTCACTGCCTCGTTGTGCTCACGCACATAGTCGTAGCTCTTGGTGCTTCCGCCGTGATTGTTGAAGGTAACGCACGGGCTGATCACGTCGATGAATGCGGCACCTCCATGCGCCATCGCGCCCTTGATCAGCGGCACCAGTTGCGCCTTGTCGCCGGAGAAACTTCGCGCAACGTAGGTCGCGCCGAGTTGCAACGCGAGCCCGACCAGATCGACCGGGCTGTCGCTATTGATGACGCCCTTTTTGCTCTTCGACCCACGGTCAGCGGTCGCCGAAAATTGACCTTTGGTGAGGCCGTAAACGCCGTTGTTTTCCACGATGTAGGCCATGCGCACGCCACGTCGCATCGCGTGAGCGAACTGGCCGAGGCCGATGGAGGCCGAGTCGCCATCTCCCGAGACGCCGAGGTACAGCAGATCACGGTTAGCGAGATTAGCACCGGTCAGCGCGGAAGGCATACGCCCATGAACCGTGTTGAAGCCGTGCGATGCGCCGAGGAAATAATCTGGCGTCTTTGAGCTGCAACCAATGCCAGACAGTTTGGCGACGCGGTGCGGTTCGATGTCGAGCTCCCAGCAGGCCTGAATGACGGCAGCAGAAATCGAATCGTGTCCGCAGCCAGCGCAGAGCGTGGAGACGCGTCCCTCATAGTCGCGTCGGGTGTAGCCGACGTTGTTTTTTGTTAGCGTTGGGTGATGCAGCCTGGGTTTTGCGATGTAGGTCATGCAGCCTCCTTGTGCAGCGGCTGGGCAATGACGGCCGGTTGCAGATGTTTGCGAATGGCTGTCGCGATAAAGCGCGCGGTGATCGGCGTGCCGTCGTAGTGCAACACCTTAATGAGTTGCTTCGGATTCACTTCGAGTTCGTTCACCAGCATAGAGCGCATCTGCGCGTCACGGTTTTGCTCGACCACAAACACCTTGTCGTGCCGCGCGATGAAGTCGTCAACCGATTGCGGGAATGGGAAGGCGCAGAGTCGTAGCGCGTTCAGGTGAATATTCTGCTCCTCTAGTACATCCAGCTCTTCGCGCATGGCGGGTGATGTGGAGCCGAAATAGATCACTCCGAAGGACGTCTTTTCCGGTGCATTACGCAACACCGGTTGCGGCACCAGATCGGCAGCTGTCTTGAATTTGCGCAGCAGCCGTTCCATGTTGTAGATGTAATCCGGCCCGCGCTCGGAGTAGCGTGCATAAGGGTCGCGCGTGGTGCCGCGCGTGAAGTACGCGCCCTTGGTCGCATGCGTGCCGGGCAGCGTGCGCCACGGAATGCCGTCGCCGTCGACATCTTTGTAGCGGCCAAAATCCTTGCCCGCTTCAAGCTCCTCAGCGGTCATCACTTTGCCACGATCATAGGCGCGTGCGTCGTCCCAGACGAAGGGCTTGCACAGGCGCTGATTCATGCCGATGTCCAGGTCCGTCATCACGAAAATCGGCGCTTGCAGCCGCTCCGCCAGATCAAGCGCGGCTGCCGAATGCTCGAAACATTCGTGCGGATCCTCGGGGAACAGCAACACATGTTTGGTGTCACCATGCGAGGCATAGGCGCACGACAACAGGTCCGCTTGCTGCGTGCGCGTTGGCATGCCCGTTGACGGGCCACCGCGTTGCACGTTGACAATGGTGACCGGAATTTCGGCGAAGTACGCGAGCCCGATGAATTCGGTCATTAGCGAAATGCCGGGGCCCGAAGTGGCGGTGAAGGCGCGCGCACCGTTCCAGCCTGCTCCCACCACCACGCCGATGGAGGCAAGCTCATCTTCGGCCTGCACGATGGCGTATTTATGCTGTCCCGTCACCGGATCAACACGAAACTTCTGGCAATACTTTTCGAACGCTTCAGGTACTGACGTGGAAGGCGTGATCGGATACCACGCGGCCACGGTGGCGCCGCCGTAAACCAGCCCCAGGCCAATCGAGCTGTTGCCGTCAACGAATATCTTGTCGCCGACCTGATCGCTGCGGCGCACGCGAATGCCGAGTGGTGCGGTGAGATTTTTCTTCACATAATCTCGACCGAGATGCAGCGCGCGCACGTTGGATTCGAGCAAGCGTTCCTTGCCTTTATAGGTTTCGGCGAAGAGATCTTCAAACACGTCTGCATCGACGTCGAGCAGCACCGAAAGCGCGCCAACGTAGATGATATTTTTGAATAGCTGGCGCTGACGCGGATCGGTGTATGCGGCGTTGGTAATTTCGGTGAGCGGCACGCCGATCACGTTGATGTCAGTGCGAAATTTCGACGGCGGCATTGGTCGCGTGCTGTCGTAAAACAGGTAGCCGCCCACTTCAATTTCGGCGAGATCGGCGTCCCACGTCTGCGGATTCATCGCCACCATCATGTCGACGCCACCGCGACGGCCTTCGTAGCCTTTTTCGCAGACACGCGCCTCGTACCAGGTCGGCAAGCCCTGAATGTTGCTCGGGAAAATATTCCTCGGGCTGACCGGCACGCCCATGCGCAAAATCGCCTTCGCGAACAGCTCGTTCGCCGACGCCGAGCCGGAGCCGTTCACGTTGGCAAACTTGATGACGAAATCGTTGATGCCTTCAACGGCTTTGGTAGTTTTCATGCTGCCACCTCATCAGCCACTTTGCTTTTCACCTGCGCGCCATCACGACACGATGATCCGGCTTTTGTCGTGTTGAGCAGAAACTTTTGCATGTCCCAAGCGCCCGTCGGGCAGCGCTCGGCGCACAGGCCGCAGTGCAGGCACACGTCCTCGTCCTTCGCCATGATGTGTCCGGTCTTCAACTCGGCGGACACATAGAGCGCCTGATCTTTATTGTGCGCCGGGGCCTGCAGTCGCTCGCGTAAATCGCTTTCCTCACCATTCACAGTGAAGGTGATGCAGTCCATCGGACAGATGTCGACGCAGGCGTCGCATTCGATACAGGTCGCTTCGTTGAACACGGTCTGCACGTCGCAGTTCAGGCACCGATGCGCCTCCTTGAACGCGGTTGCCACATCAAAGCCCAGTTCCACCTCCACCTTGATGCTGGCTAGTGCCATCTCGGCCTTGGCCCACGGCACCTTGAAGCGCAAATCGTTTGACGTATCGTTGTCGTAGCTCCACTCGTGAATGCCCATCTTCTGTGACATCAGATTGGTCAGCGGATCGGGGCGTTGATGAATGTCCTCACCGTTTAAAAAGCGATCAATCGACACTGCCGCTTCATGCCCGTGGGCGACCGCCCAGATGATATTTTTCGGCCCAAACGCTGCGTCACCGCCGAAGAAAACATGGGGTACCGTCGACTGAAATGTCTCTTTTCCGAGGGTCGGCAAACCCCACTGATCGAACTCGATACCGGTGTCTTTCTCGATCCACGGGAACGCATTTTCCTGTCCGACGGCGACCAGCACGTCATCGCATTCAATCAACGCATCCGGTTCACCCGTCGGCACCAGCGAGCGGCGACCTTTGTCATCGTACACCGCCTTCACGATTTCGAAGGTCATTCCCGTGAGCTTGCCGTCCTGGTGAATGAACGCCTTGGGTACGTGAAAGTTGATGATCGGGATGCCCTCATGCATCGCGTCTTCCTTCTCCCACGGCGAGGCCTTCATTTCCTCGAATCCGCTGCGCACAATCACCTTCACCTCAAGCCCACCCAGACGACGCGACGAGCGGCAACAATCCATCGCGGTGTTGCCACCCCCGAGAACGATCACACGCCTGCCGATTTGGGTGATGTGGCCGAAAGAAACGGACGCCAACCAGTCGATGCCGATGTGAATATTTGCAGCGGCTTCCGTGCGCCCCGGCAACACCAGATCGCGTCCGCGTGGCGCACCGCAGCCGACAAATACGGCGTCGTAGTTTTCGGCGAGCAGACCGTTCATCGATTCAATGCGTTGCCCGCTCTTGAACGTCACTCCGAGATCGAGGATGTAGCCCGTCTCTTCGTCGATCACCGATTCCGGCAAGCGAAAGCGCGGAATCTGCGTGCGGATAAAGCCGCCCGCCTTCGCTTCGCCGTCGAACACCGTGACTTCATAGCCAAGCGGTGCCAGATCGCGCGCAACGGTCAGCGATGCAGGCCCGGCACCGATACAGGCGATGCGTTTGCCGTTCTTTGGCGACAGCGACGGCATACGATTCCTGACGTCGTCCTTCATGTCTGCCGCGACGCGCTTCAGGCGACAGATGGCGACCGGTTCGGGATCGGCGCCGTTGTTCTCTTCCACGCGGCCACGCCTGCACGCCGGTTCGCACGGGCGATCACAGGTGCGGCCAAGAATTCCGGGGAACACATTTGACGTCCAGTTGATCATGTAGGCGTCGCTGTAGCGACCCTGCGCGATCAGGCGGATGTATTCGGGGACAGGGGTGTGAGCCGGACAGGCCCATTGACAATCTACGACCTTGTGGAAATAGGTCGGATTTGAAATATCCGTACGCTGCAAGCTGCCTCCTTTAAATAAAGGCCGCTACACACATCCGACTGTAAGAACTAACTACCGCGCTGGATGCGTGCAGGGTCTCCGTCGGCTGCGGCAGATGCACATGAAGCAGATGCACCATTTCCGCAGTCGTAGGACGAGTCTATGCCAAGCGCGCGCACAAGTGCATCGGTTTAGTGCGAAATCAGAACGGAACGCGCCAAATTTGGGAATCATGCAAACCAGCGTAGGGCGGGCACAGCCCCCCTTGTCGTCGTCCCCGGAGCGGTCCAACAAGTGGGGCTTACCCCCCGTGAACAAGGCGGGCCGTGCCCGCCCTACG
>JBBRVM010000205.1:0-6838 GCA_038246865.1 Burkholderiales bacterium | reverse complement strand
TGGTGGGGCCATTTGTGCTGTGGCCTGGGCTCTTTTGTGGCTGCGGGGCGCGCGGCCCGGCCGCCCGCGCGGCGGTTCGTCCGCTCGGCCTATCGACCCGCGCGGTTCATCTCGTCGGCGAAACCTCCGACGGCCAATTCTGGATTCAGCAACGCGCGCTATCTAAGGCGAACGATCCGGGGCTGTGGGATACGTTGATGGGCGGCATGGTGAGCGCCGTGGATACTGTGGAAACGGCGCTAGAGCGCGAGACTTTTGAAGAGGCCGGGTTGCAGCTTCATTCGCTCTTCGGCCTTACGCACGGTGGACTCGTGCAGATTCATCGCCCGACCGAAGATTTGGGTGGCGGCTACGCGACGGGTGGCTTCATTCGCGAGCGTATCGACTGGTATCGCGCAACGGTTCCGGCCAATTGCGTGCCGGAAAATAAAGATGGTGAAGTCGAGCGCTTCGCTAAAGTCTCGCGTGAGTCGATGATGGCGGGCGTCGCGGCGGGCAAGTTCACGTTGGAGGCTGGGTTGGTGATTGCGGCTTCGCTGGGGTATTGAGGCGGGCGCTACCCCCTCGACACGCGTTTCGCCCCACGTGTCTACATCCCGAAAACAACCCCCACGAGTGCCCCCGCGCCGATCATCCACAACGGATGAAGCTTGGTTGTCGTGAACACCGTGAACGCCACACCCGCAAGCGTCCAGGCCCGCCAATCGGCAAACCCGCGCGTCAGCACCATACAGCCAGCAAACATCAAGCCTACCGTCACCGGCGCCAGCCCGCGCAACACTACCTCGCGCCACGGATTCTGCTGCAAGCGCGTGAACATGCGGGTCGTAATCACCATCATCACAAACGGGGCGAAACTGATCGCGGTGAGTGCGGTGAGCGCGCCGGCAATCCCGGCAACGTGATAGCCGAATAGCGCGATGTAGAGAATGTTTGGCCCCGGCGCAACCTGCGCCAGCGCGATGTAACCCGCGAACTCAGCGGTGGTCATCAGGCCACGCGTATCGACGAAGAACCGGTGCATGTCGGGCACTAACGGAATGGTGCCGCCGATGCACAAGAACGAGAGCGAAAAGTAGAGCAGCGCCATATCTACGAGCTGATCACTGCCTTTCATAGTTGGCCTCGCTTCGAGAGAGCCACGCCCACCGCGCCACACACCAATAGCACTAACGCCATATGCCAATGCGCGAACAGAGCCAGCGCCGCCGCGACCGCGCACAGCACCAAACCCCACGGCCGCTTCCAGAACGGCCCCCCCATTTTGATCGACATGTAGAGCATGTAGGCGGTGGCCACTGCGGCCATGCCGCGCATCCCGGATTGCACCTGCGGCACGTGGGCAAACGCGTGATACACGTTGTTGAGCAGCAGCAGAATCATGAGCGGCACACCGACGATTCCGACGAACGCGAGCAGCGCGCCGAGGATGCCGTGGTAGCGGGTGCCGACGAACACCGCCATGTTCACCATGTTGGGGCCGGGGATGGCCTGACAGACTGTGACTATCTCGGCGAACTCGCGCTCGTCCATCCATTTGCGGTCTTCCACCAGAATGCGTCGCCCCCACGGCAGCGCGCCGCCAAAGGCGCTGACACCGATTTGCAGAAAGGCGACGAAGAGGGCGCGGCGAGAGGGAACGAAGGGTTGCCGTGCGGCGGAGTCAAGCATGGTTTGATGGTAACTCAGGGACAAATGGGTGACTGACAGCGTTCCGATCGCACGGGCGGGGTTTGGCAAATGAATCCACAGTAAAAAATATTCATCGCTGCGAAGTAACATTTCGCTGAAAAGCCCTGTGAATAGGGGATATACGGATAAAATGGTACAAGTCGACTTATGTGATAAATGCTACGTAGCCCCAATATAAACGTCATTTCGAGACAAAGCTGTAAACAGAAATGGTCTCCCCGGCAAAATATCTTCATGCAAGCGCACGAATCCCCGATCCCGCCGTTCGAACTGGCGATCACCATCAAGCCCGCCGACATCGATGAATTGGGTCATGTCAACAACGTTGTCTACCTTTCGTGGGCGCAAGACGTTGCTATAGCTCATTGGGATTATTTGACGACAGCGGCGCAACGTGCGAAGTACGCGTGGGTGGCCCTGCGCCATGAGATCGACTACAAGGCGGAGGCGGTGTTGGGGGACACCATCATCGCGCGGACCTGGACCGGAACGGCACGCGGCATGCGTTTTTCGCGCCATACAGAGATAATTCATATTAATGAATTGGGTGAGAAGAAGATACTGGCAACTGCGGTAACGCAGTGGTGCCCAATGGATCGCGGCAACAGCCGCCCGACGCGACTGCCGACAGAGATCGCAGCGTTTTTCGGTAAGACGTAAAGAGGCACCGCTAAAAATTCATTTATAGGGATGTAGTGTTAGGCGCGGGGCGCACAGTATCCGGAGCGTACGCTCTGGTACGTGAGGATTGCGAGCACCCCGCAACGACGCAATGCACCCTAGAAATGAATTTTTAGCGGTGACTAAATTTTTGGAGGCTGGACGAATGACTTTGCGAATCGAGCACTCAAGGTGCTCGTGGCGATCATGCGCGCTGCGAGCGGTCCTGGTGATGATCGTGGCCTCGTGGCTCGGTCAGGCAGCCGCGATGGACGAGACTGCGCCGCACCGCCGACCGGTGAAAACGATTGCGCCCGAACGGCTGAAAATAAAAACCGCGCTCGGCGAAGCGTTGGTGCCTGCGTATCTCAGCAATGACGTGAGCAAGGTGCAATCGCAGGTCAAGCGCGCGGTGGTCGTTGTGCATGGTCGTCTGCGCGATGCCGATAAATATTTTGATCTCAGCATGCAGGCGGCAAAGTCGAGCAACGCGCTGTCAGACACGCTGATTATCGCGCCACAAATCCTCACCACCGCCGACACCGCGAGGCATGATCTCGCGCCCAACGTCGCCCGCTGGAGGGGCGAGTTGTGGCTAGGGGGCGATGTTGGCAAAGCGCCGTTCTCAATCAGCTCGTTTGAGGTGATGGACGGCATCATCGCGCTGCTTTCGGATCGCGCACGCTTCCCGAACCTTGAGCGCATTGTCGTTGCGTCGCACTCAGGCGGCGCGCAATTTGTGCAGCGTTACGCTGTCGTTGGTCGTGCCGATCAGGTGATTACTGGGGCAGGATTGCAGCCCCATGCCGACGGGCTTGAAGTGGTCGCGGGCAAGAGCAATGTGATGCGCGTGCGCTACGTGGTGGCGAATCCCTCGTCGTATGTTTATTTCGATGCAACGCGTCCAAAACCCGTTGAAAAGTGTGCCGAATTTGATCATTGGCGTTATGGCCTGATCGATCCCGTCCCCTACGTCCGTGGTGACAACAAATCGATGGAGCAGCGCTATCTGACGCGCCGCGTGATTTACCTGTCAGGCGGCAATGATGTCGATCCGGATCATGCCGCGCTTGACACAACCTGCATGGCCGAAACACAGGGCGCGAATCGTCGTGAGCGCAGCCGCAACTACTTTGCCCATGTGCAAAAGCGCGCGAAACTTCAGAACCTGACCTTGCGCCACACGCGCGTCGAAGTGCCAGGTGTCGCTCATGATGCGAACCGAATGTTTAACTCGGTGTGCGGCATGGCGGCGCTGTTTGACACGCCGGGATGTGAGCTGAAAATGGGCGACTCATTAGTTGCTCCTACGGCAGCAGCCGTCGCCGCTAGCTCTACGACTGGGATTGCCCCTGCGCCTGCTTCTGCGACAGCCCTGATGACTGGGAATGGCCCGGTAGCGGGCTCGTGGGGGACTCGTCACTGACTGGTGACACCGTAACCGCAACATCGAGCGTATGTGAACCGCCTCCGCGAATGATGCCGCGCAGCGGCGGCACGTCGCTGTAATCACGACCATAAGCCAGCTTGACGTGACTCTCGCCAGCCAGGCAATTGTTAGTCGGATCAAAATCGAGCCAACCTGACTTCGGGCAGTACACGCTGACCCACGCGTGCGATGCGTCAGCGCCGATCAGACGCGGCTTTCCCGGCGGCGGTTGGGTCAACAGGTAGCCGCTCACGTAGCGTGCAGCGAGCCCTAATGAGCGCAGTCCGGCAATCATCACCTGAGCGAAGTCCTGACACACGCCTTCTTTGAGTGCAAGCGCCTCCAGCGGCTGCGTGCTCACATCGGTCGCCTCCGGCGAATAGGTGAACTCGGTGTAAATGCGCTGGCACAACGCTTTGGCCAGCTCATAGACCGGTTGCGATTTTGTACTGACGGCAGAGGCATAGGTCGCGAATTTGGCGTGAATCGGAGCCAGTGGCGAAGGCTGCGCAAACTCGCGTGCCGCATCGTAATCCTGCCCCGCAAAATACTGCATGTGCTCCGCGACGGCCTCCCAGGGCAAGCTGTCTGGCATCAAAATGCTGTCAAGTTTTCCGGTCAATTCCGGCGGCAGCGCATGCGTGATGACCTCAGAGTGGGAAGTGACCAGCAGCTCAGCATGCGGCATTGCCAGCTCGAAATAAACCCGTTGCTGACCGTAACTATCGAGGCTGTAGCCCAAAGACTCCGGCTTCGGCTCAATCGTCAATTCGTGCGATAAGAGTTGTTGCGACGGCGAGGCGAGCGGCCGCAAATGCGCAATGTGATGCGCCTGCTCAACCGCATGCTCGTATTCGTATTTCGTTTCGTGAACGACGGTTAATCTCATGGACGCTTCTTAAAATTCATTATTGGGGATGCAGGGTTAGGAGCCCGGAGCGCAGCAACCGCAATGTACGCTCTGGTACATGAGCGCTTTTGGCAAAAGCGCGAGCACCGTGCGACGACGCAATGCGCCCCACAAACGAATTTTTAGACGCGTCCTCATGCGCCCACCACCGTGTCTGCTGCTTCGGCATGACTGAAATAGCGCTGTGACAGCGCGTCTGAAATCGAGAAAGCGTCGAGCCGCGCGCCGCGCAGCAATTCGACAATCGCTTCGGTATCGTCAGCGCATGCCAATGCCATCGCCTCCTCGTTTTTCCATTGATGAGGCAAATCGAAAGACGTCAGCATCGACGGCACCGTACCGTTCGGCGTTTCGCTGAGTTTTGCAATTCTGCTGGCCAGCGTTTGCGAGATCCAAGCGAGTGATCTCGGGTTGTCACGATCCAGTGCGAGCAGTTCGGCCAGAGCTTGCGGATCACGCTGTTGCAGATAACGCGAGCGGTACGTGATCGTGCTGTCGAAGAAGCTCAATACCAGCGAAAAGCCGATGTCGCTCTTGAGCGTGCCGGTATCGAATGCCTCCGACAGCGCCTCCGCCAACGTACTCATACGTTCGATGTGCCGCCCCATCGAAAGCAGTCGCCAGCCATCATCACGCGTCATGCGGTCTGTCTGCGCGCCCGTCATCGCCATCACGTTGGTCGTCAGGCGTTCCAGTGCCCGCAGCGCCTGCTGCGTTGTGATGTTCGGCGCCTGCTGCGTTGTGATGTTCGGCGCCTGCTGCGTGTTGCGAGTTTCGCCTGATTGTCCGGCGGCACCTGCCATTGCGGCATCGAACTCGGTCGCACTGGTCGCGACCAATGTCCATTGCTCAAGCGCCAACCGCTCACGCACGGCGAACGCGGAAAATCGCAACGACTCCAGTGTCGCGGCAACGCTGTACGCCCCCAGTTTTCCGGTGCGATCTGCGAGCGACGCGATCAGCGCACGCTCGAATAGCGTCGCCGATTTTTTCGGTGATGGAACGGCCTTGCTCACGAGGCCGTTACTCAGTGCCAATCGGTGCAACCAGTCGAGTGTCTCTGGTGTTTCTTCGGCCTCCCCTGCGAGGGCTTCAAGCGTCACGCGCGCAAGACGTGTGGTGTTCTCCAGCCGCTCGGTGTAGCGCCCAAACCAGAACAGGTTTTCCGCAGCGCGACTGGCGATGCCCAGCGTTGCGCGGTGCGCCGAGATGGGCGTCAGCGTTGACGACAGCGGTACCGCTTCGTCGGTATTGCGGCCGGTAATCACCCAGATATCAGCCGAGCTGCCGCCGCGATACATCGACACTACATCGCGACCCTCGGGGGCGATACGTGCAAGCCCACCGGGCATGACATGCCATTGCCCCGGCCCGTTCGACAGGGCAAATACGCGTACCATCCCGGCGCGGCTGGCGATCGGTGAAGCGACCGGCGAAGTCGGCGTGGCGGAGCGGACACCTTGCCAGCTCGGGTTGTGCGCAAGCGGCAAAAACGCCTGAGCAGAAAAGTCCTCAGGATGCATCGCAATGCGACCGGTCCATTGCTCGCGTTCACGCACTGAGAGCGACTTGCCAATGGCCGGCACGAAGCGGCGACCAGGATCATTAAACGTCGGTTTCAGCACGTAGTCATTCAACTGTGGCATCAGCGTACGCAAAGCGCTGCGCTCACCACACCACCAACTCGCGATCGATGGAATCGCCAGCGTCTGACCCATCACCGCTTTGCAAATTTTCGGCAAAAAGCCAAGGATCGCCGCCGACTCCAGAAAGCCTGTGCCCGGCGCGTTCGCCAGCACCACGTTGCCGGCGCGATAAGCCTGCAACATACCTGGAATCCCTAACGCCGAATCAGCGCGTAGCTCCAGCGGATCCAGAAAGTCATCATCAAGTCGTCGCAGGATCACGTCTACCGGCTCAAGACCTTTCAACGTCTTAAGCCAAACGCGCTCATCGCGTACCACCAGATCGCCGCCTTCTACCAGGCCAATGCCAAGATAGCGCGCGAGATAAACGTGCTCAAAATACGTCTCGCTATACGGCCCCGGCGTCAGCAAAACCACGCGTGCATCCACGCCCGCCGGTGAATGCGTCATCAAACTGTTGATCAGCGTCTTGTAGCTTGCGACCAGCTTGTCGACATGCAG
>JBBRVM010000204.1:0-6892 GCA_038246865.1 Burkholderiales bacterium | reverse complement strand
CCTTCAAGGGGAGGGCTAGGGTGGGGATGGGTTTTAGATGCGCGACCCAGCTCATGTCCGCAAGTAATCCATCCCCCTCCTAACCTCCCCCTTGAAGGGGGAGGAACCTGTGGGCCGCACCTAAACATCGAACCACATGTGAATATTGCCGGTGCCGCGAGCGTTCTCATAGTCGGAAAGCGCCGTGCCTGCGGCCTTGCAATCGCGTGCGCCGAGCGCACCGATCATTTGCAGGTAATGACCACCAAATCCTTCCCACGGAAGTCGGCCGAATTTGCTGTCCCACTGATCGAGAATCGACGCGTGATGGCCAGCCTGCATGAGCGCGATGGCCTCTTTGTCCAGTTCGATATTTTCCGGGCACGAGACATTATTCTCGTGATAGATACGCGGATGCTTTTGTACCCAGTCGATCTGGTTGAATTTATGACTCAATGCGCCCGACGCGAGTAATACGACGCGCTCGCTGTTGGGTGCAACGCTGCGGGCAATCGCCTCTGCAATCACGCTGCCGGATTCGATGAAATGATGCGGCTGACAGTTCTGGCAATTGCTCACCGAAACGACGCGCTCACCTCTGGCTAACTTGTTTGCGACATTGATCGTTGCGTAGTGTCTTGGCAGATCGTGGTCATAAATCGCTTTCGACATTACACCGCGTTCAACAGCTACCGTCTCAATCAGCGCTGCCAGCTGAGGATTGCCCTGATAGTTGTAAGCCTGCCCGTAGAGATACCACGGCATTTCGTCCGAGATATAGCTGCCACGATAAACGCGCCCGCCGTCGATCAGGTGATAGCCGGTGGTGAACCAGTGCGTATCGAAAATGATGAGCGTGTCGGGCTTGACCGCATCAATTTTCGCCCGCAGGCGGTCGTATCCGGCAATCAAATCTGAGTCCGTGCCGTTGCCCATCCTGATGCGAAATTCATCGCTTTGGAAGAGGCCAGGATGGTGCGAAACCAACGCCGCGCCGACTATTTTTCCCAACGTAATACTCCTGCACATTTGTAGGGTGGGCACCCCGTGCCCACCATTCCTGTGACGAAAGTGAACGGTGGGCAGAGGCTGCCCACCCTACCGATATAGCGCTTCGTATCGCTACCGGTGCGAAAAACTCGGAACGAAAGGTTTCTTCGGCACGATCACGTCCTTGATATCGCAGAAGAATTCAAAGCTCCAGTCACCACCCTCGCGTCCATTACCCGAGCGTTTGCAACCACCAAACGGCGCAGCAAGATCGCGAATGCCAAAGCTGTTGACCCAGATAAATCCAGTTCGCACTTGCTCAGCAATGGCTTTTGCATGAGGCTCTGCGCCGTAACAAACACCACCGAGCCCGTAGTCCGTACCGTTCGCCATTGCGATCAGTTCAGCGTCAGTAGAAAAAGTCTGCAATGTCAGTACGGGGCCGAAGACTTCGTTCTGCACAATCTCGGAGTCCTGCGCAACATCGGTCAGCATTGTCGGTTGAAAGTACAACGCGCCGTAGGGATGCGGCTCACCGCCCCAAAGCACGGTTGCACCCGCCGCCTTCGCCCGCGCGACGAACGCTTTGATGCGCTCATGCTGACGTGGATCAATCACAGGGCCGACCTCCGTTGCGGGATCACGCGGATCGCCGACCGTGAGCTTCTCAACGATGCGCTTCATGCTGGCAACGAAGGCATCACGCACACGCTCATGCACGAGAAAACGCGTCCCGGCGAGACACACTTGCGTCGCGTTGCGATACATCAATGCGCCACAGGCAGCCGCTGCATCAACATCAGCATCTTCTAATACGATGAATGGCGACTTGCCGCCTAGTTCAAGGCTGCATGGCACCAGATTGTGCGCCGCGGCACCCGCGATGAATTTCGCAGTGGGCACCGAACCGGTGAATGAAATTCGCGCGAGACGCGGATCGGCGACCAGCGCCGCGCCCGTCACCGCGCCGGTGCCCTGAACGATGTTCACCACACCCGGGGGCAAACCCGCCGCATGCGCACAGTCGGCGAGCAGCGAGCAGGTCAGCGGCGCCCATTCCGGCGGCTTGATCACGACCGTGTTGCCCGACGCCAGCGCCGGGCCGAGCTTCCACGTGGTCAACATCAGCGGCGCGTTCCACGGCGTGATGATCGCGCACACGCCTGCCGGATCATGCTTCACATAATGCGTCGCCTGATCGGTGACGATCCTATGATCTTGCAGCGTGAGCGCATGATCCGCGAAGTACGTCAGGTTCAACATCGCGCGCGGCGCGACGCCGTGTTGCATACGCGATAGCAGCACGCCAGCGTCGTTTGATTCAACTTCGCAAAAAGCGTCCTTGCGTTTTCCGATTTCTGCCGCGAACGCATGCAGGTAGTCGCGCCGTACAGCAGTGGTTAGCTGCGACCACGCGGGAAACGCGGTGCTGGCTGCGGTCACCGCACTCGCAACTTGCTCAGGCGTAGCTTGTGCAATTTGACCCAGCACGCGCCGATCAATCGGAGAGAAAAGCTCAAACGTCTCCGGTGAACCTACGCGTTCGCCATTGATGTAATGCAGCGGCGAAACAGCGTGCCCTGCGATATCCAGCGCTAGATCATTCAAAGCGGCAACCCCTTGCCCGGATTCATGATTCCCTGTGGGTCCAGCGCCTGCTTTATCGCTCGCATCATATTGAGCTCTACGGCCGACTTGTAGCGCGCGGCCTCTCCACGGCGCAGTACGCCCAGGCCATGCTCGGCAGACACCGAGCCGCCATGCGCATGCACCGCATCATGCGTGATGCGATTAATCGCGCCTTCAATGGCGGCGAAATCGTCGCCTACCGTGCCATCAGTCCCCTTCGGTGGCGACACGTTGTAATGCAAATTGCCGTCGCCCAAATGTCCGAACACAATCATCCGCACACCGGGAAAGTACCGCGCGATTTCCGCGTTGGTGCTCTTCACGAAATCTGCCGTTCGCGAGATCGGTACTGCGATGTCGTGCTTGATGTTTTTTCCGGCACGCTGCTGCGCTTCTGTCATGTGATCGCGCAGGCTCCAGAACTCCGCCGATTGCGTGAGATTCGCAGCAATCGCGGCGTCAGTCACGAGGCCCGATTCAAACGCAGATTCGAGCAATGTTTCCAGCGCGGCGCGGCCATTCGCTTCACTTTCTCCGTCTGAAAGTTCAATCAGAACGGCATGGGTTTCGCGCGTCGCAAGCGGCCAGCGCAGCTGCGGCAATTGTTCATGCAGAAGCTCGATGCACGGCGGCGTGAGCGCCTCAAACGCAGTGAGCCGCGCGCCGAGTTTATTCTGCGCCAGTTCCAGGAGTCGCAGGCCGTCGTGCAGATCTTTCACCGCCGCCCACGCCGTAATTTTGGCGGCGGGCAGCGGAAACACTTTCAACGTTGCAGCGGTGATCACGCCGAGCGTGCCCTCAGCGCCGATAAACAGATCGCGCAAATCGTAGCCCGTATTGTCCTTGCGCAATCCACGCAATCCATTCCAGATTTCGCCCTGCGCCGTCACCACTTCAAGGCCGAGACACAATTCGCGTGCGTTGCCGTAACGCAGCACCGCAACGCCGCCTGCATTGCTCGACAGATTGCCGCCAATCATGCATGAGCCTTCGGCGCCGAGCGAGAGCGGAAACAGCTTGCCCTTCTCGCGCGCCAATTCCTGCACAGTTTGCAAGATGCATCCGGCCTCAACCGTCATCGTGTTGTTGGGCAAGTCCACCTCACGCACGCGGTTCATGCGCGCCAGCGAGAGCACCAGTGCCTGCCCGGATTCGTCCGGCACCGATGCGCCCGACATGCCCGTGTTGCCACCCTGCGGAACGATGGGCACCGCGTTCGCGACGCACCAGCGGACCACTGCGGCAACATCCTCTGTCGTGTCGGGCTGCGCCACCGCAATCGCCTTGCCAAACCAGCGTTTGCGCCAGTCGGTGGTGAACGGTTGCATGTCGGTGGGGTCGACGATCAGGCGGCCCGCGAAAGCGCCGCGCAACGTTTCTGGATTCACAGACGGCGCAGCGCTTTTCACGCTGCCGCCTCCAACGGTATCTTCCAACCCGGAAAGACCAACACCGCAGGATGGCATCGCAACGCACGTGCCAGCACCTTGGCGCGCTCAACACCCAAATTCACGCGGCCATTTTCAATAGCCGAAATGGTTGCTTGCGAGATACCGGTTAATGCGGACAATTGGCTTTGACTGAACTCTTGCAGCTCTCGCAAAATGCGTACGGACTCACCGACGCTGACTTCGACGCGTTGCTTTGCAGGTTGAAAATCTTTCATGGGGGCTCTCGAGCTGTGTGTTGATCTCGGTCTGTTACGCGTGCACCGACGAAACCAGCGGAAACGCTTCGGGTCGGCGAATCGATTCGACTGAAAGGTCTACATCAAGCTCCGGCCAATACAGATGATCGGGGCTTGGCCATTCGACGTGCGTTAGTTGAGCTATCGTCGCGCTGCGGAACCACGGAAACTGCTCGAACGGGACCAACACTTCTTCGTCCGCGAGCAGCAGCCAGAATCCGTGCCGTGACACGTTGGTAACTTCAGGATCCGAAGTGTCGGTGCCATGCATGGGTGATTTCCTCAAGGTGCAATTCGACGACGTTTTGTGCGCCACGAATCTGGTGATCATTCAATCCCGTCGCAGTGGCCAGGTGAACGTTCGGCGTTAACCAAAACTTGGCCTCACCGTCAGGGTGCGAAACGTGCACGTGGATGCGCGACTCTTCTCGCGCGAAGAAGAACAAACGGAACTGACCTTCGCGCAAGATGGTGGGTGCCATCCCGTTACTTTACACCGGGAGCGTGGAAGCGCGGTTCGCCGTCAACAGCCCCGCATGGTGAGAATAGTTGCCGAGGCAAGCGCTTGTAACATCAAGCGTTGGCAAAACACCGATCCGGCCCGCTATGACCACCTTCCCCGATCCCCGCGAAACGCGCTCCGCTTCCGAGCGCGATCACGATCTTTTTTCTCGTTTGAGCGCGCAAATTGCGCATGCACAGCGTGCAACCTCCGCGTTTGCGAAGTCACTCGCGGGCGTGGACGCAAACGCGATCACCTCACCCGCCGCGCTCGCGACGCTGCCGGTGATCCGCAAGAGCGAATTGCTGGAGCAACAGCAAGCGTCGCGCGCAGCGGGTTCAGGCAAAGGCGACCCGTTCGGCGGTTTCGCCGCGATCGGTTGGGGAACGCAAACGAACAGGGCCGCTCGGGTGTTCGCCTCGCCCGGCCCGATTTATGAGCCCGAAGGGCACGCCTCCGCGTCCTACGCACGCACCGCGCGAGCGCTCTACGCAGCGGGCTTCCGCGCCGGTGATCTCGTGCACAACACCTTCAGTTATCACATGACACCGGGCGGCTGGATCATGGATGCGGGCGCGTTGGCGCTGGGCTGCACGGTTTTTCCTGCGGGCGTCAGCAACACTGAACAACAAATCGCGGCGATGCACGATTTGCAGCCGACTGCGTACACCGGCACGCCGTCATTCCTGCGCATCCTGCTGGAGAAAGCCGACGAACTCGGCACGCCGATCACCAGCCTCAAACGTGCGTCGGTGTCAGGCGAATACTTTCCGCCGCAATTGCGTGAAATGCTCAAAACGCGTGGCATCGTCGGCACACAAACCTACGCGACGGCTGAACTCGGACTGGTCGCGTACGAAGCACCGGATGCCAACGGCAACGTGCAAGGCATGGTCATTGACGAGGACCTCATCGTCGAAATCGTGCGCCCCGGCACCGGCGATCCGGTGCTCGAAGGTGAAGTCGGCGAGATCGTGGTCACCACTTTCAACCCGGAGTACCCGCTCATTCGTTTCGGCACCGGCGACCTGACCGCCGTGCTGTCCGGCGCCTGCCCCACGGGCCGCACCAACATGCGCATCAAAGGCTGGATGGGCCGCGCCGATCAGACGGCGAAAGTGAAGGGGATGTTCGTGCATCCGTCGCAGGTAGCGGAGGTCGCGAAACGGTTCCCGGAACTCGGACGCGTGCGGCTCGTCATCACCAATCCCGATCAGAAGGACGCGATGGCCTTGCACGCCGAATGCGCGTCACCGGACAACGAACTGAAAGCCAGAATCACAGCGGCGTTACGCGACTTCACAAAGCTCGGTGGCGACGTGATTTTCGCGGCCGTTGGCTCGTTAGCAAACGATGGCAAAGTCATCGACGACGCTAGAAAGTACGAGTAGCGCAGCTATCAGCTTTTTATTGAAAGCACGGCTGAACTGGGGCTAGGACTGATTTACGGCACAAGTCGGTTTTATCAATAACTACGCGCCAGCCCCTATGCAGCCGTGGTTGTAAGCCAAAGCGGATGGTTGAGGAACCACGCGCCAAAGCCGCAAATTGCTGCCCCGAAACTACGGCATCAGCGCCGCCAGCCACGCCTCAATGTCCACCGCCGTAGATCGCGCGCGCGGCAGTCCACCGAGTGCGTTGTTGATGAGTGCCTGACCCCGCAGCCCAAGCATGTAGCGCAGAATCAGGAGCCCGTCGGTGGCGGGATCAATCGCGTTGTTGCCGTCGATATCAAGGCGCAGGCCAAGTGAGCTGAGATACGTCGCAATGGCCAACGGATCGGAGATCGTCGCGCCCGCTGCGCTGGTTCCGGCAGTGAGCGCGGGGCCCTGCACGCCTTGCATAAATCGCAAGATGATGAGGCCGTCGACCAGCGGGTGATAGCGCGTGGTGGCGTTGCTGCCATCGACGTTCAATGTCGCAGTGAGATTGGCTGTCGCGTTGCGTGGCCCGGTGACATTGGTGATCGTGCAGGTCGCACCGGTGCAATCGCCGCTCCAGCTCTCGAAGACGTAGGGCGGGTTCACCGCCACCGTGCAGGTGCTGCTACCCGCATACGGCACCGGATTCGCGGTACAAGTTACGGTTCCGCCGACGACTGGGTT